>JBAVYC010000527.1:0-3640 GCA_049698595.1 Desulfobacterales bacterium
CCCATTTTGCCCGATGAAATAAACATGGCGCCGATCTTGATAGGTTCGGCCGAAAATGCAGCCGGGCCAAACAAGAGTACCATACCGACAACCAACACGCCCATCATCTTTTTACGTTTTAAGTTCCTCATTTTTCTACCTCCTTTATTTTTTGCAGATTAGGTAATGGCAATCGGAACATTAACGGCAGAGCCCTTTAAAAAGACCTCCGCCGTTGAAATGGATTCGCTTGTAAAAGTTGGCCGTTGAATAAATCTCTAATTAGCAGCCTCTTTTAAGGCCTTTCCCGGAGTAAATTTAGGCGCTTTAGATGCTTTAATATCGATTTCCGCTCCAGTCTGCGGATTGCGTCCTTTTCTGGCCTTTCTCTCCACCACTTTGAAGGTACCAAAACCAACCAAAGAGACGGTGTCCCCCGTTTTCATTGCTTTGGTAATAGATGAAATCACACAATCCACCGCTTCCTGAGCTTCTTTTTTGGTGCTGACCACTTTGGCCACTGCGTTGATTAAATCGCCTTTATTCATTCTTTTCTCCTTTGATCATTTTTAGTTTTTAACAAAAAATACGGTATCAAATGCCCTTCCGGGTCTGACAGTATTTGCTGAAAATTCGTGCCGTTGGGTATCATATTCCAGCACCTAACGCTATCTGGAATTTTGCAAAGGGCCGACGCTTTATTCACGATTATCGTTAGCGCGAAACAGAAAAGTAATTACGCCCGGATTTTTCTGTGATCTAGGCTCTGATAGCAAAAAATGGACGGGTAGCAACTCAAAAGAAACAAAAGGGCACCCCTCTCTATTCGAAGAATGCCCTTTATGTTCGGAAACAATTGTTAAATCACAGTGACATTTGCAGCGGCAAGACCTTTTTGTCCTTGCTCTATGTCAAAGGAAACTTGGTCGCCTTCATTGAGGGATTTAAAACCGCTTGAGTTGATTGCCGAATGATGTACAAATACATCCGGTCCATCTTCCTGCTCAATGAATCCAAAACCTTTGCTGTCATTAAACCATTTAACAGTTCCATTAGCCATAATAGCATTCTCCTTTCATAAAAATTTTCAATGTTGCAAACTGGAGGATGCCACTTTGACAAATGGATTTTTCCTACAGAAAGAAACCATCCCGTTTTTTAATGCGGGACTTAATTGATTGTATAAGACATAACCCTTCTTTAAACCAATAGCAAGCAAATTATAGATAGAAACCCAAAAATCAGGTCAATCTCGTCTGTCTGGGCTCAGGCCAAAGGCGGCGGCGGGGACGGCAACGCTCCACGCTCCAGGGCCTCCCGGGCGGCTTTTACCGGTATACCGGCCTCACATGGCACACCCACCTGGCACAACCCGCAACCGTAACCCTCGAACCTGTAGGTTTTTTTCACATGCTCTCTGGAGCGCGCCAGGTGCTGTCGACATTTCTCCTTGTCGTGACCGGTCTCGGTAATTGCACGGACCGGGCAACGATCAATACATTTGCCACAAGTCCCATTCGCAAAAAAAAGGCAATAGGCCCGATGGTCGGCATATGGCCGAACAGTCGGATCAATGAATATCTTGGCCACTACCGAGCCAACCCGCATGGCTTTGCCCCTCGCGGTGATGAGCCCGTCGCACAGACCAAAAGTGCCCAAACCGGCCGCATGGGCGGCATGGCGTTCAGACCAGGAAGAAGCATAGGAAAACCGTTCCGAGTTGACGATGGTCCAGTTGGAAACCAGCATCGGAGCGACGGCAGCATGGCCGGCCTCTTTAAGACTCGTGGCCACGTGTCGACGCAAAGCGACGTTGAATTCCTCACCGTAGACCCTGATCCGGGCCCATTCTTCGGAGGGATACTTCTTGGCCCTGCGATTCGCCTTACGAACTTCCTCTCGCTGGGGCAATACCCATGAAACGACGGTTAGTTCTTCAGCACCTGCTGATTCCTCAGGGCAATTCTGGTTGAAGACCTCCCAGGGGGTCCAGTGGAAGGCCCCAACATATTCCTTGTACTGCTGCCAAATCGAATCCGCACCGGAGGCGAACCCAACCAAGACATCGTCCCATGCCGGTTCCTCAGCTTCGTTTCCCATTGTGTTATGGGGTGAAGCGGCGACGAAATCCCGGATCAAACCTCTAATCCAGTCCGCCGAAACATTGGCGCGGTTTTCCATTTATAACCTTCTCCTTCTGTGAAACTGCATTTATTTAGACAGGATTTACAGGATTGTCAGGATTTTTGGGGTTTAGTATATCCATCCTGACCATGCTGTTGATTCTGTCAGAAAATTGGGGGTTGGTTCTATCTTCGGCCAACCTACACTTTGTCAGTTCGATTGTGCAATGCGAAACCCAACAATGCCCGATTTTAGAACCGAGCACGAAAATTGTAAATTTACGCCGCTAGGTTTTTTTCTTCGATCAGACTGGATGCTCGCAGCCAGCAGTGCCCATCAGTAAATCACTTCCGGGCCATCGGCACCGCGTAAGGACCTTCCTCAATATAAGCCAACCTCGGTTTTTGGCCTTCAAATCTTGGGTGGTTGACGGCAAAAATAACTGCATTTTGCAACATAGCAGCGGCCTTTTGCTTGTCGGAGGCAAAACCTGTATCACCATCAATAAAGTCATATCCGTTTGGGCCCGGAATGATATCGAAATTTTCCTCCGGTATTTGCGGGCAGCAGTAGATCAATCCATCCATACCGACCTTGCGAAACGGTTTGCCCCACATTTCGGGTTCCCATTGATCTTTGGTGAAGACCCAGTCCGGATGCTCCAGGATGTTGTTAAAGCCGTCCGGACCCAACATTTTGAAAAGATGCAAAAAGGTCTTGTACTCCTGGGAACCGATGGGCTCGACGTCCACGTTGTTGGCCAACATGACAATCAGGCCATTCTCTCTGACGGCAGGCATGGCATTGACGGCCGCTTTGACGGCCTGATAATGATTGCGGCCGACGTAGCCGGCATGGGTTAAAACAATATCGAAAGGCTGCTCCACCGGAATCATAACGGATTTTTTCATGGCTTCATAGGCTGCAAGGTGGGCTTCCTCCAGCGCACCCGCAAAAACACCGGTCAGGCATAAACGCTTGTCGAGAGTCACATTGACCAGGAAATCAATCCCCACGGTTTGGGCAACCTCCAGAGCCTCTTCGTGACAGGGATTGCCTTCAAGAATCAGGTTGGTTGCCTTGGGATCTTCCAGAACTTCAACGCTGTGAAAAAACTGGATGGTTTTGGCGTTAACCAGGGCCGGACAAACTGCCTTCCTGCCCCCGGATACCCCTGCCATAAAATGACTTTCAACAAGTCCGGTAATGATTTTAACATCCGCTTCATAAAAAATTCTGTTTAAATAAACCTGGGTTCCTCTTTTGGTTTGAGCGGCCAGAACCATGGAATCGTCATCCTCGCTATCATGATCCACAATACGATAATTATCCACCACCTCCTGGCCATACATGGTGATACGCTCCTCGAGCGTGCTGTGACGGTGCATGCCATTGCCGATGACAAAAACTATGTTCTCTCTTTTTACGCCGGTCTGTTCAATGAGTCCAAGCAGGGGCAGCAACAAGCCGTTTTCCCCTTTGTAAGGCGCGGGACGGGTGATATCCGATACCGTAATGCAAACCGTAAGGTTTTCAA
>JBAVYC010000528.1:0-2426 GCA_049698595.1 Desulfobacterales bacterium
CCTGAATCTTTAATCGCTTGCTCTAAAAGAGCTGCCACACCCGTTTGGCGAGCTCCCCGCTGAAGAAAAGAATAAGTTGAATCGCTTCATGTATCATGTCCGCATCAATTTAACGATTCTGACCGGCTACCACCTGAGATATGTGACGAACTTCCGTCTTTAAACCATGCCTGCGGATGCCGTAGGACAGCTGTATCATGCAGGCCGGACAGGAAGTCACCAGGATATCGGCATCGGTTTTTTTGAGGTTCTCCATTTTGCGATCGAGCACTTTTTGGGAGAGATCGTAATGGGATAGGGCATAGGAGCCGGCACCGCCGCAGCACCAATCCGCCTCGGGCATTTCCCGGTATTCAATTCCCGCTATATTTTTGAGAATTTCTCTGGGCTCTTTGACAAGCCCCTGACCCCGCGAGGCATGACAGGGATCATGATAGGTCGCAACAACAGGTTTGTCAACGGAGACGGCAACCGGTTCACCGGGTACGATCAGCTCCACCATATCCTTAAAAAGTGATGCCACGCTCTTTGCCTGTTCATGCCGTTTATCATCAGCGAAAATATCCGGATATTTCTTCAAAAACGACGCACAGCTGGAGCAGTCGGTCACAATGGCATCGAATTCACCCCCGGCCAGGATATCCAGGTTCTTTGCAGCCAGTTTTTTGGCGGCATCGATGTCACCATAGGAGTGGGCCGGCAGGCCGCAGCAACAGTTATTCAGCAGGGTAACCGTTTTGCCGATTTTTTTTAGCAGCCCCAGGGTGGCGTCACCGGCTTCCTGTTGAATAACGTCTACACCGCACCCCACAAAATAGCCGATGCGCAGTGTCTCTCCACTGCCCTCATAAACGCCGGGTTTGATTCTATCTCGAAAGGGCAAAGGGGGCAGCTTCTCGATGATCTCCTCGGCCCGGGAAAAATCACGCCCGAAAACCCTCAGCAACCCTATCGCACGGGCCAGACTGGAAATTCCCGTGTTCTTCCCCAGCGCCACGGCCCGGGCTGCCAGATGCAGCCGGCGGGGGTAGGGCAGAAGATAGTCAAACAGCATTTGGTGAACAGGCTTGCGGTCGACCTTTTCGAGGTATTCGGTTCGCGCCTTATTGACGAGGTCGGCCGTTGGAACGGCCGGGAAGCAGTTGGCGGTGCAGGCACCGCATCCCAGACAGTCATACAGCGGTTCTTCGAGTTCCTTGTTCCAATCCAGGCGCCCTTCGATAAGCGCGCGTAAAAGCGCCAGACGGCCGCGGGCGACGCCGGATTCATGCCCCGTAGAACGGAATATCGGGCAGGCAACCTGGCAAAAACCGCATTTATTGCACTGGGCAATCGCATCGTAGTGTTCTGATATATCCATTAATAAAAGCTCCGCTTTGCATTAGGTATGAGGATCGCTTCACTAAAGATTTGAGGTTAATAAGTATGGGTCCAATTTGTATGCGCTGTCAGCTATGAATTTGCCTGCCGCCAACTCTATGCTCTATGCCCCCTGCTCTATGCTATTATACTCTCCCCGGCAGACAACCGGGAGCAAAAATATTATCAGGATCCAGGGCGGCTTTGATCCGGTGCATGACCTTCCATTCCGGCCGTGGCGTACCGAAAACATCATTGCGTTTCCTGAATTCGTCCGGCGCCTTGACCAGCAGGCCATGACCGTCATGCTGGTCGATTTTTTGGCATAGGCGCGCCCAGTCATCGGCGCTTAAATCCTCCAGGCCGGCGAGAAGCCGGCCGCATCCAAAGTCCAGAAAAACTTTCGATAATTGCGGGCGGTCATCGAGGAGGCCGATGAAATCGGCAACCCGATCCAGGGGAAAATCAGCACGAAGTATAAAAGGAGCTTGACCCATCTCGCCGAATTCATTCATAAATTTTCCGGCATGCACCGGATAATCGGCTTTTTCGGGCGAATGCAGCCCGGCCGCTTCCAGCAAGGCACCACATTTTTCCATTTGATAGTCCACCGTTTGAGAAAATCCTTCAAAACCGACAACAATTTTCCAGTCACCGGTATCCTTGCCGGCCGCCGGCTGCTCGGCCGCCTGGGCGGTCACATAGACCGCTGAAAGGGTGGACTGAACGATGTCAAGCGCCGTTGCTGCGACAGCGGCCAGCGGACCGACGGCGCTTATGGCGGCACAGCGCTCCGGTATCGTCGACACCCGCCAGGAGACTTCCGAAATAAATCCGAGGGTACCGGCCGAACCCGTCAGCAGGCGGGTCATGTCGTAGCCGGCCACGTTTTTGACAACTCTGCCGCCGGCGGTTACCAATACGCCGGCGCTGTCAATATATCGCAAACCCAGCAAAAGATCGCGCGGTGAACCATAGGCCATGCGCTCCGGACCGCAAGCCGCCAGCGCAACCAAACTGCCGATGGTGGAGTCGGCACTGAAAAAAGGCGGCCTTAGCGGCAGCCA
>JBAVYC010000529.1:0-3205 GCA_049698595.1 Desulfobacterales bacterium
CCTTCAGCCTCTTATCCCCCATAACCACCCCGACACCACGCGCTGCGGCGGCGTTAAAGTGTTCTATGGAGGCCATGAAAAGCCTGTTTTCGCCAGCAAGACCGATCGCGGCCACTTGAATTCCAGGATCTTTTAACTCCTCTTTAATAGCATGTGCGGTTTCCTGCGCACCTTTCCCCTTGAGGTGAGAGGCGTTCCGTATTTCCACTTTGTCATTGTGTATCCACAAATAAACCAAATCTTCAGCTTTGCCTCGAATGACGATCTTATCGTAGCCGGCATGTTTGAGCTCCGGCCCAAAATAACCTCCAAAAATCGAATTAGAAAACATGTTCGTCTGGGGAGAAATGGTATCGACCATCGTGCGGTTGGCTGCTGGTATTGGAGTACCGTCTAAAAGGCCGGCACTAAATATGAGCAAATTGTCAGGAGAAAAGGCATCGGTCTCCGGACTCACTCGATCCCATATCAACCTAGCGGCACTGCCATTACCACCCAGATGAAGCCTGGTTAATTCGGGGTCTGTTTCTACCCGCTCAATATTGCCCACAGTTAAATCGATTTCCAAATTATAGCCTGTCTCTGCGTACCTCATGTTTTCTCCTAATAGATTTCTGAATCTTTGGATAGTACTTAGAGTTTTTCAAACTCTTCCCATTATTTAGATTATTGCCCTACTCGTTTTCGAATAAAATACTGGTTTCCGTTTATGAATGTTGAGAAACAAGTGTATCAAAAAATTTTCGACGGTTATTTTTATTGTATGAAATTAATTTTAAAAGGTCATATATATTAATATGCCTTGTGTCAAGAAAATATGCTGAAGGGTATTCATATCAGGAGCGGGTTTTCATCTGCATGGTTCCGCTTGAACATGCGGACGCTGAGCAACTGGCCGATACCCTGGCTTTTTTTCTTTCACCCCAGGAAAAAATCAGCGCTTATGCGCCTACGAATACCCTGATCATCAAAGATCATCCATCGGTGGTGAGGATGCTTATCAAGGTTATAAAAGGAAAATCGGATCTGTCGGAATGCCAAAACTTCGAACACGTTCGGGAGGGGAACAACAAAATCCCATAGGATCGGACAAGACCAAAAGATCAGGTAATCAGTAATCCACCCGTTCCTTCAACTCTTTGCCGCACTTAAAAAACGGCAGTTTCCTACCTTTCACCCTAGTCGGTTCCCCGGTTTTCGGATTCCTCCCGGCATAAGCTTTGTATTTCTTAACATAAAAAGAACACAGTCCGCGAATTTCAACCCTGTCACCTTCTGCGAGCGCATTGGCCATTTCATTAAAAAATAGGTCTACAACTGAAGCATTTTCTTTCTTCGAAACCTGGCATTCATCCCTCAGCATATTGATAAGTTCCAGTTTATTCATAGCCTCCTCTGTTTTTATCTGATTGGCTACTTTTTTCTATCGACGCCACCCATTGTCCGGCGATAACAACTATTGCAACCCCGATAATAATGATGCTTCCGCCTATCATGGTATTTAAATTTGGGCGCTCGCCCAAAAATAAAACGGCACCAATGGTTGATGACACCGGCAACAAAAGCATGAAAGGCATAACCTGATTGACGTCATATTTTTTTAAAACATGATACCATATAGCATAACCGACTGTAGTCATTATCACTGCAAGATAAATAACCGTTCCCCATCCTACTATTGTCGCGTTTTTAATAGATTCGAGCTGGCCGTTTTCAATCAATAATGAAGCGATAAACATCTGTGGGCCTGCAAAAAAAGCAAGCCATGCAATCAGTTGAAACCCCGTGATCGAAACCATCTTTTTTATCATGATTTGGCCAACAGACCAGGTCAGTGCACCAGAGATAACTAAAAAGACTGAAAACAATTGATTCCGCATGTTTGGTGCTCCGGCGATCATCCCAACTCCAAAAAACGCAAAAGCCATCCCCAAGGCACGTATCCAACCCAAGTTGTCTTTGAAAATAATTGTCGCGAGCAATGCGCCAAACGGAACTTCTAATTGGACAAGTAAGATAGCAGTCGATGCATCCAATCCTTTTAGGCCAGTGAATGTGAGGCCATACTGGATTGTAGCGCTGACCAATGCCAATAAGAAAATTATTTTTAACTGTCCTACGGGTGGCGGAAAAAACCAACATAGAATTAATGCTGAAAGGGTAAATCGTAAACTCATTAAAAAAAGGGGAGGGAATTCATTCAAACCAGCTTTTGCGAAAGTGAATCCCATACCCCATATAATGGGTACAGATAACGCTAATCCAAAATCTCTTACAGTAAGGCGCAATATGCAGATCTTTCAATCATATTCAATTTTTGAGGGGTTGTTATGATACCCTGATCCTAATTCAGTACCGTATCCATCTCTGATTTGATATCCGGCTTACGCCGCTAGCAAAAGGCGGGCTTCTACAATATCCCAGGGTACTTTAATCCGATTATTTTTTGTACGTTCAATCAGACTAATATTTTCCAGGCGACGCACATCTGTATGTACATTTTTATAATCACGCCCCAAATCCTTCGCTAAAGCACGTATGCTCATAGGACCATTTGCATGCAATTTTTTTAGCAATGCCCAACGCCCTGGGGTCAAGATTTTAAGAAGCACTTCCAGGTTTTCAAAATGCAGCCGATGTTTTTCTTGAACCGTTTCTCCACGCTCAGCAAGTTTCCATGCGTCCATAAACTCTTTGGCAGTCGTTGCTGCTTCACCTACTCCAATGGTAATTTGCTTTTTCATATTTATTTTCTCCTTGCTTTTTCAATCTCTACAAGAAAATCCGCCACTAATGTTTCCACATCGATAAAACGATAACTCTCCTCCTGATTACCGACATGCTTATGATCGCCTTTGCCTGATACATTATCAAATCGTATAAGGCTGGTTCCATCACCGAGTCTGTAATAGAGCAGATACTTCAATCCATGAGGCCTATCCGGAGTCTTGCTATGAAGCTGCCAAAGAACCATCTCTCGGATAGCGCCATCGGAATAAATGTATTTTTCCCGGTAAAGTAACCTTGCAGCCATATGGCATTTTATACCATATGGTTAAGCCCAAGTAAAGAATTGAAAAGGCCGCCAGATTACACTGACGACCATATTTATCGAGTGGCGTCCCCAAGGATACATGTAAGGTATCATTGTTTGTCAGAAACGTGTAACTTGAATTGGGAAGGTTTCAATCTCCTTATCCTATTC
>JBAVYC010000530.1:0-4846 GCA_049698595.1 Desulfobacterales bacterium
TCTGGCCTTAAATGTCAATGTCGACCTGACCCCGTTTTCCTGGATTCAGCCTTGCGGCCTGCAGGGTGTCTGCATGACATCCATGCAGCAGGAACTGGGCAGCGAGATGTCCATGAATGATGTCTGCGCCGCCGTAAAAAAGCAGTTCGAATCCGTTCTGAACCTGAATCTTTCCACCGCGAGTTTTTCCCATCTGCAGCATCAATTGCATAATCCAAATCAGCGACCACCAGCAGAGTTGGGGGTATGAGGATGGCCCCTGGAAGGGGCCGGGGCCACCTCTGCTGGGGGCCGCTGATTTTTACAAAATCGTTGCTGTTGATGGATTTAGTGCTTAGTGTTTGTGGCTGGATAAATAAAAAGTGTAGATTCGAGAATCGAATTTAAACGACAATTACCATACAAATTAAATCATGAAGCCTAATTCGAATACACCCGAACACGCCCGGAAACCCGATTGGCTGAAACAGCGACTGCCCTCCGGCCCCAATTTTGAAAAAATCAGGGGCATGATCCAAAAGGACCGGCTACACACTGTCTGCCAGGAGGCCGGCTGCCCGAATATCTGGGAGTGTTTTTCACACCATACGGCAACGTTTCTTATTATGGGATCCCGCTGCACCCGCAATTGTCGGTTCTGTGCGGTAGCCGAAGGTCCCCTGGAGCCGCCCGATCCGGAGGAACCCGCCAGGGTCGCAAGCGCCGCCCGCAAAATGGGGTTGAAATATGTCGTGGTGACGTCCGTCACCCGGGACGACTTGCCGGATGGCGGTGCCGGCTGCTTTGCCGAAACCATTGAAAAAATCCGCCAAGAAATCCCTGATGTTTGCGTGGAGGTCTTGATCCCGGATTTTCAGGGAAGCAAAAAGGCGCTTGAAACGGTTTTGAAGGCGCGTCCTGATGTATTAAATCACAATATTGAGACGGTCCCGCGACTTTATCCCGAAGTCCGTCCCCAGGCGGATTACCGCCAATCTCTGGACCTGATTAAATACGCTCATGCATACAATCCTGAGCTGCTCACCAAGTCCGGACTCATGCTCGGTTTGGGAGAACAGCAGGCGGAAATCAGCCTCACCCTTAAAGACATGTTTAAAGCAGGCTGCCGCTTGTTGACCCTGGGCCAGTATTTGCAGCCTTCGAAAGACCATTTGCCGGTGATCCGCTATATCCCGCCGGAGGAATTCGAGGAGTGGCGCAAAACCGCACTTCAGATGGGCTTTGTGGAAGTTGCCAGCGGACCGTTTGTTCGAAGCTCTTACCATGCCCGGGAATTGTTTCAGGAAGTAAAAGAGTGAACATCTTGGATCATCCAATAACCTGGGCCGAAGTTAATCTGGATGCCTATGCACATAACATCAGGGAGCTGAGACGAATCAGCCGGGTGCCCGCGCGCCTGATGGCCGTCGTCAAGGCCAACGGCTACGGTCACGGTGCCGTTGAAGTTGCCCGAGAAGCACTACAAAACGGAGCGCAATATTTAGGAGTTGCCAGAATCGATGAGGCCATTCCGCTGCGGCAGGCCGGCCTTGAAGTCCCAATATTAATTTTCGGTTACACGCCGCCGGACCTTGCGCCCATACTCATCGATTACGAACTCACCCAAACCGTCTATTCTATTTCGACAGCCAGCGCTTTATCCGAGCAGGCAACCCGCAAAGGGAAAAAAATCATTATCCACCTCAAGGTGGACAGCGGCATGGGCAGACTCGGTTTTCTGCTGGCGGCAACCAACGACACCCGGGATGATATTGCGACCCGAAATTCCGTCCGCGCAATCGAAACCATCTCGCGTCTCCCCGGTCTTACAGTGGAAGGCATTTTTACCCATTTTGCGACAGCCGACAGTGCCGAGAAATCATATGCGAACATGCAACTGGATCGATTCATGGATCTTCTCACCCGCCTGCAAAAGCAGGGGCTGGAACCTCCCATCAGGCATGCTGCCAACAGTGGCGCTCTGATCGACATGCCAGATTCTCATCTCGACATGGTGCGTCCCGGTATTGCCACCTACGGTCTGCACCCTTCGGCCGAAGTCAATAAAAGCAGGGTTGACCTGAGGCCGGTCATGTCGTTGAAAACCAGGGTCATTCATTTGAAAAGGGTGCCGCCCGGTTTTAACATCAGCTACGGAATCACCTTCCAGACAAAAAATCACACCACCATTGCCACGGTCCCTGTCGGATATGCCGATGGTTTCAATCGCCTGTTGTCTTCCCGGGGTCACATGCTGGTGCATGGCCAAAGGGTCCCCATCGTGGGGCGGGTATGTATGGACCTGACCATGCTGGATGTGGGCGAAGTTTCGGGGGTGGCACTTGAAGACGAAGTGGTCGTCTTCGGAGAGCAGGGCAAGGGAGCTGTCACGGCGGATGAAATCGCCTCGAGCCTGGACACAATTAACTATGAAATCGTATCGACAATTACTGCCAGGGTGCCGCGTATTTATTTGAAATAAACAGTGAACTCTGAACCTTTGAACCCTGTCCCCCAACCCTGAACCTTTGACGGAAATCAACAGTGCCCTATTTCACCACCAAAGACGCATGCAAAATTTTCTATACGACCTACGGGGTTGAAGCATCCAATCCGGTTGTTATTTTTCTAAACGGCACCACCCAGACCACATTATACTGGGGCAGTCTTGTTCCGGCCTGTTCCAAGCGCTTTGGTCTGCTCTGCTATGATGCCAGAGCCCAGGGCCAAAGCGATCTTGGAATCCTACCCATCTCACTGAAACTGCATGTCTCGGACCTGAAGGATTTGCTCGGGTATTTGGCGATTGACAAGGCTCACCTGGTGGGCATAAGCCATGGTGGCTGGGTTGCGCTGGCGTTTGCGGCTCAGTTTCCGGATATGGTCGATCATCTGGTGTTGTGCAGCCTGAGTGCGAAAACAAATGACCGCGCCGGCACCATCGTTCGATCCTGGCTGGAAATATTGCGCCTTTCGGGCTTGGAAGCCATGGCCTGGGCTGCATTGCCCGCCGTGTTTGGAAACAGTTTTTTAAACCAGCACCAAAAAATTTTAGACAAGATCGTCGACGCCGTTGTGCTGAGGAATCGCAGAGAGTCCTTGATTGCGCAGCTTGAAGCGGTTTTACGGTATCCCTCGCCGGGCAGTATGACGGAAAATTTAAATCACCCGGCCCTTGTTATTTCGGGCGCGGACGATCCACTCATCGACCCGGCCGATGTCAGGCTGCTTGCAGAACTATGCAATGCCTGCCACAAAGAACTTGCTGGAATAGGCCACAGTATTCCGGCCGAGGCACCCCGGATTTTTGAAAAACTGGTGCTGGAATTTTTAACTGAGGGAAGGACAAAGGCAAAAGGTTAAAGGCCAAAGGAAGAAAATCTAACGGTTTTCAGGACCACAAAGGTAAAGCGCAGTGATACCATCCTTCGAATTTCAATCGGGCTAATTTGTTCGATCCGGCGCCTGTAACCGAAGGGCTAACGGACGATGCATTCGCCGCAGCGCGCTGCACTTTATACGCTGAAACTCTGCACCCGATATTCTCAAAATCCTTAGCCTTTGACCTTTGGCCTTGAACCTTTCAACCTTGACTTCTAAAGGCCATCAACAATGAAAGAAATCATTTTAATCAATATTACCGGCAAGGACAAGCCCGGTCTGACCGCCAGCCTGACCAATATACTTGCCCAGTATGAAGTCACGATTCTGGACATCGGTCAGGCGGTGATCCATGACTATCTGTCCCTGGGCATCCTGGTGGAAATACCGTCCGCCCATACATCCTCATCGATCCTTAAAGATCTCCTGTTTCAAGCCCACGAACTGGGAATCCAGATTCGCTTTTCCGCCATCGATGAAAAGCGCTACGAAGCATGGGCTGTGAAATATGGCCGGGAGCGCCGGATTATCACCCTGCTGGGTCGCCGTCTGACGGCAGCCCAGTTGTCTGAAGTCACCGCCGCGATTGCCGCCAACCATTTGAACATCGATGTGATCACCCGGCTTTCGGGACGGGTTTCTCTGGATGTTCCCGGATCGTTTCCCAAGGCCTGTGTTCAGTTTACCGTATCCGGTCAACTCGATGAGCCCGGCCGATTTCGTGGTCGGCTGCTTGAAATTTCCGAAAAAACCGGGATTGATATATCCTTCCATGTGGACGACATATATCGTCATGCCCGCAGGCTGGTGGTGTTCGACATGGATTCCACCCTGATCCGGGGTGAAGTCATCGATGTCCTGGCAAACCATGCCGGCGCCGGGCAACAGGTCGCCCGGATCACCGAATCCGCCATGAACGGTGAAATAGATTTTAAAGAAAGTTTCTCCCGGCGCGTCGCTCTGTTAAAAGGTCTTGATGAAATGGTGCTGGCACGGGTTGCCGAAAATCTCATACTCACCGAAGGTGCCGAGCGCGTGATCCATACCTTGAAAAAGCTTGGCTACAAGATCGGCATCATCTCCGGCGGCTTTGACTATTTCGGTGAAGCTCTGCAAAAAAGATTGAATCTGGACTACGTTTTTGCCAATGTGCTTGAAATCGAAAATGGTAAAGTGACGGGCAATGTCACCGGTGACATCATCGACGGTTGGCGAAAAGCTGAAATTCTCAAAACCATCGCCACGGTCGAAAACATCAGCCTGCAACAGACCATTGCCATCGGCGACGGTGCCAACGATTTGCCAATGCTCAGCATTGCCGGTCTGGGAATCGCATTTCACGCCAAATCCATCGTCAAAAAAAATGCCCAAAAGTCCATCTCCAGCGTGGGATTGGACGGACTGCTGTATTTGATGGGAATCAGTAAAAGCGAGATGCGGGAACCCTAGTCGCAGTTTAATCTATAAAATTATAAAAAGCTGGCCA
>JBAVYC010000531.1:0-4556 GCA_049698595.1 Desulfobacterales bacterium
ATTATGCTACACCAGGGAAAGATTCAACTCGATATCAGGGGGGAAGAGAAAGCAAACTTGACGGTCAATGATGTGGTGGCTAAATTCGGCCACAGTTTAAAAGATGAAGCGCTGCTTGCGGTTTGAGGTCTATGCTCTATTCTCTTCTCCAACAAGGATAGTTTCCAATTTGAGCAGTGATAACGAGCCAAAGATGGGCGCAATCCTGACAGCATTGATCCTAGCCGGCACGGCTGCCATGATGTCCACCCATTTGTATACGCCCAGCCTGCCTCACCTTGCCGATGTTTTTCACACAAGCCCTGCCGTGGTCAAACTTTCGCTGAGTTTTAATGCACTTGCCTTCGGATTTTCACAACTCATCCACGGCCCGCTTTCGGATCGGTTCGGACGCCGACCCGTCATGTTGGGCGGCATGACGTTTTTCATTTTATTCAGTTTAGCCTGCGCTTTTACCCAATCCATATACCAGCTTATTGTCGTGCGCGTGTTCCAGGGGATGTCGGCCTCGGTCGAGGCCGTTCTGGTTTTAGCGATCATTCATGATTTGTTTGACGTGACGGATAGGGTCCGTGCCCTCGCCATTTATGGAATGGCCGTCGCCCTGGCTCCTGCCACGGCAGCGATTATCGGCGGTTATGTGCATGCATGGCTGGGGTGGCGCGCAAACTTTGTGTTGATTGCATTGATCGGTCTTTTGGCTTTAGTGCTCATCCGGCGTTTGCTCCCGGAGTCTTCCGTGCCGGATAAAAATAGCATAAAGCCGATCCGGATATTAAAAGAATATGGGCAGCTGTTAACCAATCGAGGGTTTTTGAGCTACGCAATCATTTCCGGAGCCGGCTCAGGTATGATAATGGCCTTTGTTACGGCCGGGCCTTTTGTTCTGATCTCCTATTTCAATGTCGCCCCTCAACATTACGGCTTGTATCTGTTGATGCCGGTATTGGCATATATTTGCGCCAACCTGATCACCAAGCAAGTGGCCGGCAAAATAGATATCGAGACCCTTCTGCGTCTCGGACTGCTGGTTACGGTAGTCGGCGCAATCACCCTATCCGGGTTGGTCTTCAGTGGATTTCAAGGCGCCGTCAGCTTGTCACTGGCCATGGCTGTCACGACTTTTGGATTAGGCCCGGTGTTTGCCATTGTCCCCATGCGCGCCCTGGGTTCCGCCGGCGGTTCTATCGGTGTGGCCTCGGCCCTGGTCAGCACGATACCGCCGATCATGGGCGGTCTGGCCTCTGCCAGTCTGAGTGTGCTGCATGACGGAACTTCGCGCCCTTTAGCGCTAACTGTCTTGGGCATGCTGTTCATTGCCGGATTCGCCTATTGGATTTCATTGAGGCAGGTTTGAATCTTCCTTAATTTCAAAGCCTTAGTACATAGATTCCTAAATACAGTAACGTAAAACTTGAGGAATGGATTCTATTTAAAAAAAGAGAATATCAGACAGGATTTACAGGATTATTCAGATAGAATGGCCTTCGGCCTAAAGGTATGTCGCCGCAGGCGAAAAAAAAATCTTTGCCCAGTTAAATTTCGAAGAACAGCGAAGCGTATTTAACCAGGGCCCTTAATCCTGTAAATCCTGTCTCAAAAATGAAATTAAATATCGAATCCATTCAACACTCAGTGCCCTTTAGGGGAAAAATATTACGGCTAATATGTTAACATAATTATGAATAGGAGCACTTAGGCCCTTATCGCGCTTCTTCGAAATGACACTTAAGCACCAATATGCCGCTTTCAAGGGTAGTTTCCACTTTGTAGGGCAATTTATTAAACAGCTTGATCATGCCGGCGTTGTTTGGATGGGTGTAGGCGATCAGGCCGGTAAAGCCGTTTTCCCGGGCGGCCTCGGTAATTTTTTCTAACAGTATGGTGGCGATTCCCCGGTGCTGCCACGGCTTGGATATGGCAAAGGCAATTTCCGCCACCGTCCCCTGTTCGAGGACATACTCTCCCAGACCGATTATTTTTTCAAACCCGACTTCTCCGGTGACCGCAACGATGGAAAGATTCTTGATATAGTCTACCTGGAAGATGCCCTCCATATCTTCCCTGAAGAAAGTTTTACGGATACCGAAAAACCTGGCCCTCACATCCTTTTCATCCAGGGAATAAAAATATTCCTGGATAAGACGGCCATCAACCGCTTTAGCGGGGCGGAAAGTCACCTGTTGATCACCAAATTTACGGGTTTCCTCCATGCGGGTAGGATAGATGCCGAACAGGGATTCCGTCAGCGTCCGGTTGCGATCAATTATCCCGGCGTGCTGTGCGTCATGAAAGAGCTCGTCACGAAAATCCGGATGGGCCAGACTGATCATTGCCATCGCTCTTTCCTCAATATTCTTGCCCAAAAGATTGACCATACCAAATTCACTGACCACGTAAGAGACATAACCTTTTGGAATCACGATGGACCCTGTATCCGTTTTCAAAATTACGCGGCTGGTCTTGCCATCTAAACTTCGGGCGGGAATGACAATAATGGATTTTCCACCGCGAGACATGGACGCGCCCAATATGAAATCAAACATCCCGGTTATGCCGGAAAAATGATTGTGGGGAAGTGCATCGGCATAAACTTGCCCGCTGAGATCCATGGTTCGAGCGAAATTGATAGTGACCAATTTTTTATTTTGAGAAATAATGGCAGGGTGGTTGACATAATCAGAAGGCCTGAACTCAAGGGCAGCATTGTTATGCAGCGACTGATATAATTTTTGACTGCCAATGGCACCGCTGGCGATGAGTTTTTTTTCGTTCAAGCCCTTATAGCGGTTGGTGACCACGCCTTTAGATAGCAGTTCCATGAGATCATCGGTTAAGACCTCCGTGTGGACACCGAGATCATTCTTCTCTGCCAGGGTTTTGGTGATCGAGTTGGAGAGCTCCGCCAACCCGAGCTGAATGGTGGCGCCGTCATCAACCAAATTGGCCGTTATGCCTGCGATCTCATTTGCTGATTCATATGTGGGCAAATCAAATGCACTCAGCAGGTCTTCTTCCTGTTCGACGATAATGTCGACGTCATTTAGGTTAATGAAGCCGTGACCCGGGACTCTGGGCATCTTGGGATTCACCTGGGCAATTACCAGCGCCGCAGATTGTGCGGCTGCCAGGGTGACATCCACTGAAATGCCCAGGCTCATCCAGCCATGGTCATCCGGTGGAGAGACCTGGATCAATGCAAAATCAAGGGGCAGAGTTTTGCTTTTGAATAAGTCGGGAACGGCATAAAGGGTCATGGGCGTGATGAATCGTTTGTTGGCCCGCAGGCTTTTGGTTTGAGCGGAGCCCTGGTAAATCGAGCGCACATTGAATTTGTGACCCCGATACTCATCCGCCATCAGGGCTATCAGGGATCCCTCCAGGCTTAACAGGCGAACAATCTCCACATCTGAAAAATAGTCGGCATTGTCCATCAGCGCATTGACCAAATGCTGGGGTTCTCCGCAGGAAGATCCGATAAAAACTCTTTGGCCGGAGCGGATCAAGTCAATCGACTCTGCGGCGGTGCGAAGCTTTGATTGATATTGTTTCGAGAGGGAGTTGTCTGGCATTATAGTGTCCTTATGGATTTGCAGGATTCGAAATTGATACCTCACCCCTATTTTTTTCCGAGATCTCTGGAAACACCGTCAAAATTTACTGTTTCCCCCATTTTTAGCATATGGAGCTTCATGTTTTCGGGCTGCATTTCTTTCCAGGCATATTGCAGGCGGCGCGGGGGGTCCAAAATATGCTCAAAGCTGATGATCCAGGTACCCCACCCCCAGGGTATGAATTCTCTGCACCCTAAATCCTCCGCGGCCCTGACGGCATCTTCCGGGGCAAGATGCACGTGGCGTTGAAAGTAGGCGGATATCGGCATCAGACAAGTATCCATTGTGCCCAGTTGCGCTTTGATATCTTTAAAGACGTCACTGTACCCGGTGTCACCGGCAAAATACACGCGATACCCATTCCATTCAAACAACCAGCCACCCCACAGGGTTCGATTGGGCCCATGCATGGAACGTCCCGACCAATGAGTGGCCGGAACGAAATAAATGCTGAGATCTCCGACGGTATCCTTGGTATACCAATCCATCCCGGTCACCTTGGAATAACGTGCCGGAAAGTTGTCTTCCAGGCCTAAAGGAACATAAAAATGCGTATCAACCGGCAGCTGTTTGATGGTATTCCAGTTCAAATGATCGTAGTGGTTGTGGGAGATCGCGACAATATTGATTTGCTCGTTGACAGCCTCTTCAGATCCATCGACGAACGGAAGGTCCCGGGTAGTCAGCGGCGGGTCGGCATAGAGTTTACCGATATCGGCGTACTTCATGAATCGACCGGTATAGCCATCGATTTCCTCAAGAACCGGGTCTACCAGGATCTGATATTTCCTCCCCAGCTGAATCAGGAAGGTCGCATGCCGGATCCACGTTATTTGAACGTCGTGAGCAGGAGATTGAAGCAGAGAAAGATCGGGTGCAACAGTATATTCTGCTGCATCATACCCTTTTGTTCTGTCAATGTCGCCTCTGGGGTCACTGAGA
>JBAVYC010000532.1:0-2364 GCA_049698595.1 Desulfobacterales bacterium
TACCACCGAAATGGTAAAAAAGATGCCGGAAGTAAAAAACAACGGCCGCATGATGAGTCCCACCACTTTTTTAAAATTTTCGGAAAACGACCCCACCACGGCAAACAACAATCCCAAACCAAATGAAAACAGAATAAGCACAGCGATGATCAAACAGAGACTGAAGATATCGGCAACCGCCGCCTGAAACCCCAACAAGTTCCCGGCGACCACAAACGTCACAAACACGGCAAAATATACCAGACACTCGACTAAAACTCTGGCAATAAACGAATCAATGGGTTTAACCTGCCGATAGTTGAATAGCCCGCGATTGGCTTCAAAGGCACTCATCAAGCGATTGACAATTTCCCTGAACAACAGCCAGGGGATCATCCCGGTCAGGAGAAACATGGGATAATCCACCCCCGGCATAGACTTTTTTAAATGAAAGCCGAACATGACCCAGAAAATCGCAACAAATGCAGCCGGCTCGATGACGGCCCAGAAATAGCCCCATTTTTGGGAGCCGAAACGGGTTTTCATCTCCCGCAAATATAAGGCCTGCACCGCTGCCTTTTGAATTTGCCAGGGTGTTCGTGCTTCCATTGCCTTGCTAAACACCAATACCGTAGCGTTGAATGATGCCTTCCAGCTTGCACTTATCTTGCGCTGAGACGACCAAAAGGGATACAATCTTATTGTCATGCATCTTTTTCTCGGCATCGATCAGCATGGCGTCTGCTCTGATAGTGATTGGCTCGACCGTCATAATCTCGGCCGCAGTTTTATTTAGCGAATCGCCATTGTATCTATTTATTGCTCGGCGTACATCACCGTCGGTAATGGTGCCGGCGATACGACCGGTGTCGATAACTACCGCAATCCCCTTCATCCCGGTTGAAATTGCGGTGATAATATCCTTAAATTGGGTTTGCGGATGGATTAACGGAAGATGAGTGCGGCACATGGCGTCTTTAACCCGCGTGATCAGTTTTTTGCCAAGACTTCCCCCCGGATGACGAGAAGCAAAATCCGTGGGCGTAAATTTTTTTTCTTTCATTAGGGCCACGGCCAGCGCATCGCCCATGACCAAAGCGGCTGTGGTTGAGGAAGTCGGAGCCAGCTGAAAGGGACATGCTTCACTTTCAACGCGAATGTTTAAAAAGAGGTCCGCGGCTCTGGCTAAAGTCGAATTCGAATTGCCTGCAATTGCTATCAAGGCAATCCCCAATTCCTTGACAATGGGAATCAGCCGGATCATTTCCTCGGTTTCGCCGGAAGTGGAAATTGCAATAAAGATATCTTCTTTGGTCAGCATGCCAAGGTCACCGTGAATTGCTTCAACAGGATGCATACAGATAGCCGGTGTGCCGGTGCTGTTCAGTGTTGCGGCAATTTTTGTTCCGATGATGCCTGATTTTCCCATTCCGCTAACCACAACCCGACCCGTATTCGATTTGATTAAATTAACGGCCTTTATAAAATCGTCGGTGAGCTGGCAGGCTAAATTGGCAATCGCCGCCGCTTCGATCTGAAAGGTGTTTATCGCGGATTCAATAAGTTTTTGCATCGTTCAATTTATTACTTCGGAAGAAATTCGGGGTCAGCCGATTGTCTGTTTTGGATAATTCAGTAACGACGATTCGAACCTTGATGACCTAGTGCAAATAGTATGCCGCATAATGAAACAATATATTTAGAGTAATTTCAACAACCTAATTAAAAATTGGTTTTTCACGGCATGCATGCCAGCGTCAGGTTTTTGACGGGTTAAATTGGCCTTTATATGACATCGGCTTGAGTGGGCAGGCGGTGGGCTGCTCAGAAGCAGCAGGGTCTGAACTATTCTGAATTGGGGAAAAATATCGGGGAGGTGGCGTTTTGCTGCATCAAGAAAATCCGGATTCTTCAGGTTGGGTCAAGGAAATTAGGCCAGCTTTTTCTGATACCACTCGGAGCGCGAAAATACTTCAAATCCCACAGATTTGTAAAGATCCAACGCCACCGGGTCTTCGCGATCTGCTGTTAATTCGACGATGTTGACCCCTCTGCTTTTAAGATCAGCCAGCCCCGCCAGCAAAACATTACGGCCAATGCCCTTCTTACGGTAGTCGGGATCTGCTCCCAGCATATGGATCTCACCTATCAGGCCGCCTGCCACCGTTTTTTTTTCAATCATTATCCGTGTCCAGCAGTAGCCGACGGGCCTATTTTCCAGGTAGGCCATCATGATGTTTTCCGGAGCACAGCCGCTTAAATTGATGCGGTATGCAATCTCTTCGGGGGTATTGGCATTAAAACCCCATGAATCGGCAAAAGCACGGTTTTGGATTTGGGTTAATTTATCTGCTTCATCAGGTCCTAAACCGCGAATAATATATC
>JBAVYC010000533.1:0-4166 GCA_049698595.1 Desulfobacterales bacterium
CAACAGGGCCGGGATCCCGTCCTTGGGCGGCCCGCCGGCGAGGATTTCCTCCCTCGGAACGATGGCATTATCGAGTGCGAATCCCGTCATAAGGGGGATAATCAACAAAAAAGCAACAATATATGGCCGTTTCATAGCGGTGAACCTCCTTTTTAGGCAAAATAGCTGGAGTGAAACTTCTGAGGAACGGATTCGATTTTATTTTTTAGACAGGATTTACAGGATTTTTTTCGCCTTCGGCGAGGAGGTCTTTCGGCCGAAGGCCGTTCTATCCCGATGATCCTGTCCGCCCCGTGAAATATGAGATCCATTTCATCGGGGTTGATCGTGCCTGCCCTGTGAAATCTTCTTTGCTCTTATTTCACCAGGGTCCAATTTTCTTTTAATGATGAGAATCCATTCCTAATTCGATGTTGGACGTTCAATGTTCAATGTTCGAAGTTCATCAGTTTTTATTTCGATTAATCTGGCCACTTTTCAGGCCAACGGCGACATTATAGGATAAGTCGAACCATATCATCAGGGCTTACAGGATATCGACATCCGCTACTGATCGGACATCTCGATCCACTCCTTGAGGGTCTGATGCGTCTCTGCACAGCTGAACTCCGGTTTCCATTGACACTGGGCGCTTATCTCCACGCCTTCCTGAATCACGGAGACCGGGCGATCCGATGAAATCACCACCACGACGATGTTGTCATGCTCGGATGTGAACCGCAACGCCGAGTTATAGCGCGCACCCCGGGCGCGATCTTCACCGGCAACCGTTCGCCCGTCCAGCAGGCAGGCAAATCCATACAGGCATGCGTCAGCGCCGATGTGCAGCGCTCCGTCGACTTTGGCCAGGGACTTTGACAATTCCAGGTTTTGAGTAAGTCGAAGATCCAGAGGCGTTTCGAGTCGCTGTCCGGATATCTGTACCGGCGGTTCGTTGAAGTCGATGACAAGTGTACTGCCCTGCTCATGGCTCTCGGCGCAACGAACCAGACTGGTGATAATTTTATAGAGCCGGTGGCTTGTTTCATCATCGAGATTTGATTCGAGCAGGATCTCCTCGACATTGACCAGGTTGGCCTGATGGGTGCTGGATTTGAATCGGCCGTCGGAAAAGCTGCAGACCGCTTCGTCGTTGATACGCAAAAATCCGTGTCGGCCCCGATAGTCGGCGATGATGTTAAATTCCGGCAATTTTTCACCGGAAATTCCCAGGATGGTTTTGCCTTCCGACACCAGTCGGCGATTTGAATTCTCCACAGACAGCAGCAGTTTGCGTACATGCTTGAAATTCGTCAGGTTGGGCTGTCCCATTTCAGGGAATCTGGCAAAGAACTCCAGTTCCGCAAGCGATCGCACGTCGATAAAAACCAGCTCACCGAGGGGCCATTGTCCCTCTTCGCGGGTTCTGGAAATGCCCAGCACGGCATCCAGAATCGGATATACCCGCAACTGGGTGTCCCAACCGAGGATGACATTCATACGATCGACCACATAATCCCGCACAGCATGGGTCGAATATTCACTGAGAAAACTGCCGGATATTCCGGTGTACAACTCTTCTTCATTGGCGGCGTCATGGGAAAACCGCCAGGCGGCGTGTTCCAACCAACACTCTGTCGGGCCGATGCAACACATGTCCGGATGATGCTCGCTAAACCACATCTGGTAATAGACCGAACTGGATCGGCCGCCCCAGGAGATGAGACCGGTCAATTCCAAATTTTTTTCCGGCACCATATGTCGGAATTTCTTTATTTCGCCCGAAAGTCTGGTATTCTTGCGCCAATCGCGGGTAGCAAGATAAAGTTCTTCGAAAATGGGTTCGTGTCCCCGCAGCAGATTTTGGGGGTCGCAGACACGCATCGGTTCGTCGGGGGCGATCGCATAGATTACTGCGGCTCGACTGGAACCCGAGAAATGGGACAGGCCGTCCTGCAGGCCATCGAGGGTGTCCTCGATGCATTTGCAGATAAAATTTGAATTTACCAAAGCATCCCCCATAAATGGCTGTTGTCGGTTGCCGATGAAATAGCACAACGGCCAAAAAAGCTCAATCGGATATCGGAATCCGCACCTGCAAAACTAGGGCTATTTAACGGCCCCGGGGAAAAGAAGCGGTCATCTTTATTCATAAACATTGACAAATAAGCCTAATTTCGTTATCCGGATGGGTATTGGATGTGTTCTATTGAGACGCCTCTATTTGGTGGGTTTCTGCCGATAATTTAGAGCCGGAGGCCAACACTCGCTTGGTTTTACCGGGACCCCCTTTGGGGGCAAACCAAAGCAGGGCCCTTTGCGCTCGGATTCTTTACGCCGTCCGCGTTGAAAACAACAACTTCATATCCGCCCGGAAAAGTCACAGCAATGAGCCAGGACAGCCATAGATCAGACCTGCAGCCGAGTGACCGCGATGAATTGCTCGCTAGAATCCAGGAATTGGAAGAACGCTGCCGCCGGGCTGAAGATGCCCTTCGAACATCCGATCAACGCAATCAGCTTCTGGGTGACAGTGCCCCATTTGGCATTATTGTCGTGGAGACCGAAGGCCGAGTGTTCGGCGCCAATCGGATAATGCTGAACATGCTGGCCTGGCCGTCCGATCGGGATGTCACGGAGCTGAACGTTCTGCAACATCCGCCCCTGGTGGATTCCGGAGTCGCGGACTCGTTTCGGCGCTGCCTGGAAAAAAGAAGGCGTATCGTCAGCGATCATTCCTGTCTGCTGACCGCGGATGGATGCGAACATCTGCGCTACCATATCAGCCCTGTACTCGAACCGGATGGCAGACTTTCCGGAATTATCGCCTTTGTCGAAGATGTCACTGAACTCAGGGTTGCCGAGGAAACAATTAAAGCCAGCGAAAAAAAATATCGCCGCCTGTTTGAATCCGCGCCGGTGGCCATGATCGAAAGAGACGCCGGCGAACTGAAACGGCACCTGGAGCAACTGCGGGCCGAAGGCATCACCGATCTGCACCGTTATTTCAATCAAAATCCCCAGGAGGTGGCCCGCTGCATGGGTCTGATCAAAACGGTAGATTGCAACACCGCCTTTTTGGACCTGATGGAGGCTCAAACCCGGGATGAAGTCGATAGTGGAATCAGACTCGCCAACAGCCCCGAGGACGTTATGCGCATGGCTCGGGATATCATCATGATGGTGGCGGACGGCAACCTTTCCAATGAACGCGAAGATACCTTCCTGACGTTAAAAGGTACCCAGAAGAGTATTCTGGGCAAATCCTTGCCGCTTGGCGGCCATGAAGATGGCTTCAGCCGCATCCTCATCGCCATGGTCGACATCAGCAAACGCAAACAAGCCGAAGAGGCGCTGCGCGCCAGCGAGCAACGCTTTCGCGAGCAGTCCCTGCGCGACAATCTGACCGGCCTCTACAACCGCCGCTATCTGTATCAGTCCCTGACCGGGTTGATCGAACACGCCAAGACCAACGGATCGGTGGTGTCCGTCATTTTTATGGATCTCGACCGTTTCAAATCCGTGGTGGACACCTACGGCCATCTCAACGGCAGCCGCACCATTAAGGAGGTGGCCACAACCATACGCGAGACCCTCGAAAAACCGGCCTACGCCGTTGCCTACGCCGGCGATGAGTTCGTGGTTGTCCTGCCCGACTTTGATCATGCCCAAGCCGTGGAGCAGGCAAAGAAAATTCAAGCTCGCATAAGAAACCATGTTTTTCTACGTGACCAGGGCCTTGCGGTCAGCATTCGTTCCAGCTCCGGGGTCGCCACTTTTCCGTATCATGCGGATGACATGACAAATCTGCTGGCGACTGCAGATCACGCCTTGTTTGGTGCCAAAGGTTCCGGCAAGGACGCTGTCAAATCCGCCAAAAACATTTGATCCTCTATTCCCACCGATCCAATATTCCAGTATTCCATCATTCCTATTGTGAGCGAAGAGAACCAGTTCAACCCATTATCGCCATACGACCGGTTGATACCCTTTATCACGGAGACATTGGTCCACAAACTTTTTAAACACGGGGCCCGGTTTGCCCGAATTGATCAAGCTCATGCCGCGGAGCAGGCAAAGAAAATTCAAGCTCGGATAAGGAATCAGGTTTTTCTGCGCGATCAGGGCTTGGAGGTCCGCATTCGATCCAGCTTGGGCGTGGCCACTTTCCCGGATCACGCTGATGA
>JBAVYC010000534.1:0-4067 GCA_049698595.1 Desulfobacterales bacterium
TTCCTGAGGTAAGCCGGTTTTCAGTGGGCGCTGCTGAAACCTTTCGGACAGACGAGGATGATGCCGAAGCCAGGACAGGGCCCAACTTCAGCTCAGATTATAAAGACGGAATGCCAGTTTTTGGGTCGAATTAAAAGACATACGAATTGAATAATATTTAAATGCCGGTTGCATGTCAATATTGACAGCACCAAAGTTGTCTGTTACTCGCTATGGTCATTTTTTCGTCATTCTGGAATGATCACAAATGGTATGCAATATCAATAAGACGAATCCGGTGGATGCATCCGGCGGGGATTTCGGTAATAAGCAAAAACGCTTCATGGCAAGAATCCGCCGGAGACATATCCTCAGAATCGGCAGCCTATTAGGGCAGCTGGCCTATTATCTGGATGTGCCCCACCGTCGCATCGTCCGACGTAATCTGGCATTTGCCTACCCCGACTGGTCCCTTGAGAAAGTAAAAAGTAGTTCCCGGCGTATTTTTCAGAATCTGGGAATTACATTTTTAGAGATTTTACAACTCACCGCCCTATCAAAGGAAGATCTACTTAAGAAGATTCGGGTTGTGGGTCTGGAAAACCTGCAGAGTGCACTACGAAGTAAAAAGGGTCTGGTTCTTGTTTCCGGGCATCTGGGAAGCTGGGAAATGGGCCTGATGTATACCTGTAGCATACTGGAGGAGCCAATCCTCGGGGTCGTAAAAAAAATTCGTTTTGCTCCACTCAATCGGCGTATTCATAATTTGCGAACACGTTTTGGGCTAAAAATTGTATATAAAAAAGGCGCGTTGCCCGAAATGCAGCAGACGCTTCGCCGCGGCGGCATCGTGGGATTATTGGTCGACCAGAGCCGGCGACTGGAAGGTGTGGAGGTCACCTTTTTTGGTCACAAGGTTACTGCTACTCCGGCGGCCGCATTTCTTGCCCTACGATGTAAATGTCCGGTTCTGACTATTTTTTGTGTCAGAGAAGCCGACGGTCAATTAACTTTGGTGGTGAAACCTCCCCTCGAATTTAAACCGACAGGGTCTCTGCGGTCCGATGTGCAGGCCAACACCCAGGTTATTACAGATGCAGTGGAGCGCATGATCCGGAAATATCCCGAACAGTGGTTTTGGGTTCATAAACGCTGGAAGAAATATTATCCCCATCTTTACCCTGAATACCAAGCCCGAAAAAAGCGTCGCCATAAGCGAACAGGGCGCCATGGCCAAATTTAATCCATTTGGGGATCTTCCCTGGTCTCGGGCTAAGCCGGTGGTCGATGACTGTTGCCGTATTTCTGCGGTGGGTAGGGTTCACTTTTATCTTAAATTGGAGGAACCAAAATTTGCAGGCGGTAATTCTAGCAGCCGGTATCGGAGCACGTTTAAATTCAGAAATAGACTCATTGCCGAAAGGATTGATAGAAATAGGGGGCAAACCTTTACTGGAATATTCTCTAGAGGCTCTGATCCATAATGATATCAGAGATATCATCATGGTCATTGGGTTCCAGCATGAGAAAATAAGAAAAAGATTTGGATCCCGCTATCGGGGTGTAAAGATCGAATATGTGTTAAACGAAAAATATGCAAATAGCGGAAGTATGTGTTCTTTTGCGATGGTACAAGATCTTATTGAAGAGGATATTATTCTGCTGGAGTCAGATTTGCTCTATGAACCCAGGGCCATAAGTATTTTGTTAAATGCGGGCTATAGGAACTGCATTCTGGTCACAGCGCTAAGCGGCTCGGGTGATGAGGTTTACATTTGCACCAATGAAAAGCAGGAAATCACAGCGTTGGGAAAAAAAATTCCCCTTAACCGCAAGCGAAATGCTATCGGTGAGTTGGCCGGGCTTTCCAGGTTTGAGGGCAACTTTTTAGATTTTGTTTTCAAGAAATCCTCCAAAGATATCGTTGAGGGCAAATTGAATTATCATTACGAAGAGTGTATTTTTGATACCAGCAGGTATACCGAACCGGTCTACGCCGTGTTCGCCGATGACCTGGTGTGGTTAGAAATAGACACTGAAAAAGATCTGAAAAAAGCGCGGGAACAAATTTATCCCATGATTAGAGAGAGGTAAGGCAAAAGAGCTATTAAACGATTTAAAAAAAGAAATATTTTAGAAGACCGCGATATTTACCGGAAATCAGACGTTAGGGCTGAATTTGTCTGATTTCTTGACATTTTTTGCTTGATATCCGCTGATTTCTACAATAAGTAGAATTATTTTTTAAGAATTATCGTTTCATTACAGGGTGGTCCCGCCTGCCGCGTTTGTCCATGGTTTTCCCCTGAAATCCACAAACAGCGGCTGTCTGCGATAAACCATTTTCGGTTGGACTTATATGGCATACAAATCAAAATATTGAATCATTGGGAGACAGATATGGCAATCAGTCAGGAACTCTTAGATATTTTAGCATGCCCGAAATGCAAGGGTGACATTTATCTGAATGACACGAAAGATGGCCTGGTTTGCGACGCTTGCAAATTATGCTATGAAATTCGGGATGATATCCCGATTATGCTGATCGACGAGGCCAAGCCGCTTGAGGATTAGTTAAATGTTATTTGTTAATTTTTATTCGCTTACACCTGATGCCTAAGGCTATATTCACAAATAACTAATAACCAATAACTAGTAACGAATCCCATGAGCTTACCCCAGGACCCGAAGCCCGCAAAACTGGTCATCGGGCTTTTAATGAAAGACAGGGCGCTTTTTGAACCATTGGCCGTTGAACTTTCCGCCATATATGGTTCTCCGGATATGATCAGTGCATGGATGGCCTTTGATTATACGGCGTATTATGAATCGGAATTAGGATCCCCGCTTTGCCGGCGACTGATGGCATTTGAGACCTTGATCGATCAGCAGGAGTTGGCAGCCGTCAAAATAACCACCAACCGACTTGAGCAAGCCTATGCTCGAAATCGTAGGCGCAGGGTTAATATCGATCCCGGTTATTTGCTCTATGAACGTTTTGTGCTGGCTTCCGGCAAAAATTTTTGTCATAGAATTTATATCGGACATCGCATCTATGCCGATTTAACCCTGATTTACCGCAAGGGCGCCTTTGAGACGTTACCGTGGACCTATCCTGATTATGCCGATCAACCCATACGGAGCTTTCTTGAGCGGGTTCGCAACAAGTATGCAGTCTCGGAAAAAGCTTAGTGCCCTGGTGGCCTTTACACTACAAGGAGTCGAATAAACATTATGATCAAAAGCATGACCGGTTTTGCCACGGCTGAAAGGACAATACAAGATATTACGGTATCTGCGGATATCCGCGCTTACAACAGCAAGCATCTCGATGTCGTGCTGCGCGTGCCTTCCGGTTATATGAGCCTAGAAGAAAAAATGAAAGCACAGATCGCCGAACGGATCGCCAGAGGCCGGATGGAAATCAAAATTCAGATTAAAGATCAATCCGAGGGGGCTGTTGCCTTTGAGATCGACCATCCCCGAGCCAGGGCCATGCAGTCCGCTCTGACCGAGCTCAAGAATACATTTGATCTGAAAAATGACATATCCCTGGAACTTTTGATGGGCCTTGGCGGCATTATTAAACCGGTTGAAACGGTGGCTGAATCCGAATCCATATGGCCGGCGATAAAGGAATGTCTCACCGTTGCCCTGGATAACCTTGAAACCATGCAGCACAAAGAAGGTGATTTTATTGCCGGCGATTTGTTGAAAAGATTGGATTTTATCGAAGATTGCATCGGAAAGATTGAAAACGATTGCAGTGATTTATTGTATCACTATCAGCAACGTTTAATCGAGCGGATATCGTCCTTGACCCGGGAGATAGTGGAGATTGACCCCGGGCGGCTTGCCCAGGAAGCAGCCTTTCTGGCAGACCGCAGTGATATTTCAGAAGAGATCGTACGGGCAAAAAGTCATGTCCGGCAGTTTCGGCATATTATGGATTCCGAAGAACCCGGGGGCCGAAAGCTCAATTTTTTGGTACAAGAGCTTCACCGGGAATTTAATACCATGGGGTCTAAAATAGGCCAAGCCGATACATCCCACAGGATCGTCGATGTCAAGTCAGAGCTTGAAAAGAT
>JBAVYC010000535.1:0-1882 GCA_049698595.1 Desulfobacterales bacterium
CTGAAAACAACGCTGAAAGCCGGATGACATCAGATCCGGCGTTGTCAAGGGATTGCGGTAGTAAATTACAGCTTCACCCTTGACGTCTTGACTCTGAAGCCCTCCGGCTTTTGCAACGTTGGGGTAAACCATTGATAAGGAATACCAAAAAGCCCTCAATGCTGAGACAAAGGCGATGTTGGAGGCCAAAAACCTCAAGACGGCGTATGAGAAGATATCTGAGGGTATTTTAACCCGCTCGCCGCCGCCCTCAACCTCCTGTCTCGCCGGCAGCGGCAGAAGATGCAGCAAATTGAAGATTCGCAGGTATGATAAAGGGTCCCGCTTCTATTTTGCCGTTTTTTCAAAATATGGCAATGCTTCGGGTAGGTATTTTCTGATATCAGCTATTCGGGCTTCCGGTGCCGGATGGGTCGACAGAAACTGCGGCGGTCGCTGTCCCTCCTGTTTGCTCATTCTTTGCCAAAACGGTATTGCCTCTCGGGGATCACAGCCCGCGCGAGCCATGAGTGTCAGACCAATGCGGTCGGCTTCACTCTCATGCAGACGGCTGTATGGCAGCAAAAATCCCACGTTGGCCCCCACGCCGTAAACCGTCGTGAACAGCTGTTGAGTTTGCTGTGGCTGGCTCGAAAGCGCCACCGAGAGCGTCATCCCTACCGGGAAGAAATATACAGTCTGGCGGCCAGGGAGATATAGGCCAAGATATTAAAGGAAAAATTGATTAATAAGAGATTTCTCTTGCCTTCTTTCCTCTCAGACGATTATTGCCATCCTGCAAATGCTTCTGGATTTGCCCAACGATTTTGTGGAATCTTCCCCAGTCGATTTCCAATTGAATTTCTCTGTATCCGCCATAAGTTTCTGAATGTCCCGGTTTAAATCAAAATCCATAAGGTTTGCTCCTTCCGCAAATTTAATCCCCTTTCTGTTCGAGTCGATACTTTGCTAAAAATTTTTCCAGCTTTTCAAACTCGCCCTCGAAAAATAGATGCAGCGGCTCGATGACTTCATCGATCTCGTTGAAATGGCCATATATTGACCCGACATGGGGCAGCGGCAATTTAAACCGTGACGTTTTATCGGAAAATCCCACCTGAAACTTTTTTATCGATTCAATGTAATGGATACTAAAGCTGAATTTGCTATTATGTTTCCAAAATTGGGCGTTGGATTGCAGGCTCTCGCGCCAGGGATAGTCCCGGATGATCCTTTCGGCTGTGTGGACGGCAATGGACCTTTCTTCCAGAATGATATTTCTCTGCCGATCCGTTATGTATAAGTCGTAGATGTTTTCGGTTGGCATCCTATATTTCCTCCGTTGCGGGTTATCATGTCAACAATATCGTGGGAATGTCTGATCAGCACGTAATCACAATTTTCCTGCCTTCGGCGCTCTTCTTTGCGATGAATCTTTTGTTCACTGGTGTGCTGTTATTCCAATAATGAAAACCTGGTTCTCGGGGCCTCCGGCCCGTAGAGCCAGGTCAGAAATAGATGGCTCTGCTGCGAAGTTTTGTGTCTAAAATCACAAATTTCAATCATTCAAGGAACTTCCAACAAAGCAAATCCCCTCCGGGGTGCAGTAATAATCCGGGTCCAGAGGGCCCGGCCTTGGTTTGCCCCCTGGAAGGCGGCTCTCCCTGACCCTGCTCTGCACAACATACTTATGGAGTGTTGGAGTAATGGAATATTGGAAAAACGAACAGCCAACACCGATCTTCTGCAACTTTAAACGGAGGGCATTGAGAATCTCTAATGTATTAAGTTCATGAGCGATAGACCATCACTCCAGTACTCCAATACTCCATCACTCCTTGAAACTATTACAGGCAAAGCCAATGACCTCTGACCTGGCCCAGATATAGAAATTACGCAACAA
>JBAVYC010000536.1:0-7469 GCA_049698595.1 Desulfobacterales bacterium
TTTCCGAGACTGAAATCCGCAAATTCTATTGACAACCTCGGTTTCAGAATGTATGTTTCAGCCTTTTTGTAAAAAGACCCGGCGAATTGGTTACCGGTGATAATTCAGGTTAATTTTTTGCAGGAGATTGAGCAATGGCAAAAGATGTAAAAGGTTCGGTACTGGTGGTCGGCGGCGGGATTGCCGGTATGCAGTCCGCAGTGGATTTGGCCAATTCCGGGTATTATGTGTACCTGCTGGAAAAATCGCCCTCCATCGGCGGTGTCATGTCCCAGTTGGATAAAACGTTTCCTACCAATGACTGTGCCATGTGAATTATCTCACCGAAACTGGTCGAGGTCGGCCGGCACTTAAACATCGAACTGATCACCTATGCGGACCTTGAAAGTGTAAAAGGCTCGCCCGGAAATTTTAAGGTCAAAGTCAGAAAACGCGCCCGCACTATCATCGAGGATCGCTGCACCGGATGCGGAGCATGTGTTGAAAATTGTCCCGTGGTTCTCCAAAATGCCCCAGCAGGGTGAAGACCACGCTTGTTTTCTTAGAATTGCAGACTTTTAAGCATTTATATCTTTGCCGTCTCAATAGTCAGAGGGAGATTTTCGAATGAATAAGGCAAATGTGCAGACCGTCGATCAAAGCGAACAGATCGACTACATGGAATTGGATTCGATTATCGAAAATGAATTCAACAGTAACAAAGAAAATCTGATCATGATGCTTCAGGCGATTCAAAAGCGCTATAACTACTTGCCCCAACCGGCGCTTGCATATCTTGCGGCCAAAATCACTGTTCCCTACAGCAAGATTTATGGTGTCGCCACCTTCTACAGTACGTTCAGCCTCGAACCCAGGGGTCGCAACATTGTTTCCATCTGTCTGGGCACTGCCTGTCATGTCAGAGGAGCAGACAGGGTGCACGAAAGAATTGAAAATTCGCTTGGCATCAGCAACGGCCAAACAACCGACGATAAGCGTTTTACCCTGGCCTCCGTACGCTGTATCGGCTGCTGCAGTCTGGGGCCGGTGGTCAAAATTAACGAAGATATGCACGGACGCTTAGCCCCCGGTGATGTCGAGAAAGTTTTAGATCAATATGAATAATACAACTCTGCGAGGCAACAAACCATGAAAATCCAGTCTGCCGAGGACTTAGAGAAAATAGGCCAGCAATACCAACAAAGACTGTATTGGCCGGACGCCGTCAAGGTAAACATCGGCATGGCATCATGCGGTATTGCGGCCGGGGCACAGAAATCCTATGAAAAGGCACAGGAAATCTATCCCGCCGGTTCAGGAATTCAAGTTTGCCAAACCGGCTGTATCGGTTTTTGCGAAGAAGAGCCGTTGGTTGAAATTCTTGGATACGGCAAACCAAGGGTGATGTGCAAACATATCACCGCCGATAAGATCGCCGAGACCATCCAGGGGTATTTGGACGGTGATTTTAAGAAAAAATGGATCCTCGGACAGATGCGGGATCCGCGCTGCATTTTGGAGGAAAAAATCGACAATCCTCTCGCAGAGGTTAAGCCCCTGGAAGGCATTCCATTTCTGGAAGATATTCCCTTTTACAGCAAACAGTTGAAGATCGCCCTGCGCAATTGTGGATATATCGATCCTGACAGTATTGAAGAATACATCGCCAAGCGAGGATATCAGGCATTTATTCAAACATTACATGAAATCGATCCCGGCGACATTATCGGAATCATAAAAGACTCCGGACTCCGGGGTCGCGGGGGCGGCGGATTTCCAACCGGAATTAAATGGGCGACATGCGCCAAACAAAAAGGAGAGCGACATATTATCTGCAACGCAGATGAGGGCGACCCGGGCGCCTATATGGATAGGAGCATATTGGAAGGTGATCCTCACAGCGTCATTGAAGGTATGTTGATCGCCGCAAGGGCGATTGGTTCCAACCAGGGAGCTATCTACGTCCGCAATGAATATCCGCTGGCCGTCAAACGGCTGGTCACCGCCCTGAAGGATGCCGAAAAATACGGTTTGCTGGGTGACAACATTGCCGGAACGGATTTTAATTTTCACATCAAAATATCCACCGGGGCCGGGGCCTTTGTCTGCGGCGAGTCCACCGCATTGATGGCCTCTCTGGAAGGCAATGTCGGAAGACCCCGGGCCAAATATGTCCACACGGTGGAAAAAGGCTTTCGAGACAACCCATCCAACCTCAACAACGTGGAAACCTATGCCAATGTTGCGGCCATCATTTTAAAAGGCGCCAGATGGTTTGCCGGTCTGGGCACCGACCATAGCAAAGGCACCAAAGCCTTCAGCCTGGTGGGCAAAATTAAAAATACAGGTCTGGTGGAAGTCCCCATGGGGATTTCTCTCAGAGATATTGTGTTTGATATCGGCGGCGGGGTTCCTAAAAAGAAAGCCTTCAAAGCCGTTCAGACCGGTGGTCCCTCGGGCGGCTGTATTCCGGAAAGATTTTTGGATTTGCCGGTGGATTATCAAAAACTTACCGAAGTGGGTTCCATTATGGGTTCCGGCGGAATGATTGTCATGGACCAGGACACCTGTATGGTGGATGTAGCCCGATATTTTTTAGATTTCCTCAAAGAGGAATCCTGTGGTCAATGCAACCCTTGCCGCGAAGGAATTAAACAGATGCTCGCGGTGTTGAACGACATATGTGAGGGCCGGGGCAAAGAGGGCGACATTGAACTTCTGGAGGAATTGGGCAGCATGGTGCAAAAATTTTCCCTCTGCGGATTGGGCACCTCCGCGCCCAATCCGGTGTTAACCACCGTTCTTTATTTTCGCCGGGAGTACGAAGCCCATATCCGGGACAAAAAATGTTCGGCCGGCGTGTGCAAACCCTTGTTTCACTATGAAATTGATTCTGAAGCCTGTACCGGGTGTCACGTCTGTGCACGTAAATGCCCCCAGGAAGCCATCAGCGGTGAAAAGAAGAAACTCCATGAACTGCACCAGGATAAATGCATCAAATGCGGTATTTGCTATGATGCATGCAAATTCGATGCGATACTGGTGAAATAGTTGTTTTTTTATCCGCAACTGAAGACTAAAGTCTAAAGGGAAAACAGAGATGATTACTTTCAAACTCAATGGCCAAACAGTCCAGGGCGAAGAGGGACAATATATCCTCCAGGTGGCCGAAAAATTTGGGGTCGACATACCGACCCTTTGCCACCATAAGGCATTGGAACCAGCCGGCATGTGCCGCCTGTGTACGGTGGAGCTTTTTGACGGACGCCGCACCCGCTACGTCACCGCCTGCAATTACCCGATCTGGGAAGGCATGCAGATCAATACCGACTCTGAAGGAGTTCATCAAGGCCGCAAGTTGATTGTCGAGTTGCTGCTGGCCCGCTGTCCGGAGGTTCCTCTTTTACAGGAAATGGCCGAAAAGTATGGGATCCAGGAGTCTCGTTTCGAGAAAGAAAATGACACCTGCATCCTCTGCGGGCTGTGCGTCCGCACCTGTGAAAAAATGGGAGCCAACGCCATTAGTTTAACCGGGCGTGGGGTCGAAATGAAAGTGGATACGCCGTTTCACCTCCAAACCGAGGCGTGTATCGCCTGCGGCGCCTGCGCATCGGTGTGTCCCACCGGCCACATCACCCTGGATAAAATCAAACAGCATCATACCCTTCTCGAAACTCAACCCATCCCTTCTGAATATGATGTGGGCCTGCAGGGCCGCAAACCGGTATATGTACCCTATCCCCAGGCGGTCCCCAACACACCGGCCATCGATCGCAGTAAGTGCATTCATTTCAAAACCGGCGGATGTAAAATCTGTGTCGATTTCTGCGGGGTGGATGCCATCGATCATTCCATGCAGGATGAAATCATCGAACTGAACGTCGGTTCGATCATTCTGGCGCCCGGTTTTGAGCCCTTTGATCCATCAAAATTCGATACCTATAACTACAGCAAACATCCCAATGTCATCACCTCCATGGAGATGGAAAGGATTTTGTCTGCCTCGGGTCCCACCGGCGGCCATCTTGTGCGGCCCTCCGACCACAATGAACCCAAAAAGATTGCCTGGTTTCAATGCGTCGGATCCAGAGATTTGAACCGCTGCGACAATTCGCACTGTTCCTCGGTCTGCTGCATGTATGCCATCAAGGAAGCCGTGATTGCCAAAGAGCATGCCGGTGATGACCTTGATTGCGCCATCTTTTTCATGGATATGCGGACCCATGGCAAAGAATTCGAACGGTTTTACGACAATGCCCGGGAAAAACAGGGCGTTCGCTTCCTGCGCAGCCGGGTCCATTCCATCGATCCGCAAAGAGGCAACGACGATCTGTCAGTGCGATATGTCGACGAAAACGGCGATCTAAAAGTGGAGACCTTCGAGATGATCGTACTGTCGGTGGGATTGCAGACATCTCCCGAGACCGTCGAACTGGCCGAGCGTCTGGGCCTTGAACTGACGGCCGGAAATTTCTGTAAGACCGACACCTTTGATCCGGTGACCACCTCTAAAAAAGGCATTTACGTTTGCGGCGCCTTTCAAGGCCCCAAAGACATACCCCAGGCAGTCATAGACGCCAGTGCGGCCGCCGCCGCCGCCGGTGAAATACTGAGTTCCGCCCGTAACAGTGAAACCAAAATCGCGGAGATCATACCGGAAACCAATGTCACCAATGAACGCCCGCGGGTCGGCGTATTTGTCTGCCGCTGCGGTATTAATATCGCCGGTGTCGTCGATGTCCCGGCGGTGGCCGAATACGCCAAGACGTTGCCCTATGTGGTATACACCAATGACAACCTGTACTCCTGTTCCCAGGACACCCAGGAAAACATGTCCCAGATCATCAAACAGAAAAATTTAAACCGGGTCGTGGTAGCTGCCTGCACACCCAAAACCCATGAGCCCCTGTTCCAGGATACATTGATTGCTGCAGGATTAAACAAATACCTTTTTGAAATGGCCAATATTCGCAACCAGGACTCCTGGGTGCACAAAAACAACCCCGAATTCGCCACCAAAAAGGCCAAAGACCTGGTACGCATGGCCGTATCAAAAGTTACCCTGATGGAGCCGCTCAAGGAAGCCGAACTCGAAGTCAATCAGACGACCATGGTGATCGGCGGCGGCATCTCCGGTATGGCGGCGGCCAAAAGTCTCGCCAATCAGGGCTATCAAACCCACATCATCGAGCGCAGCCCCCAGCTCGGCGGCCAGGCCTTAAATCTCTATAAAACTGTGACCGGCGAAGAGATTCAGAAAAAACTATCCGAGCTGATTAAGGAAGTTCAAAAAAATAAAAACATCCATGTCCATCTGGACACCTCCCTTACCAAGGTTGAGGGGTTTGTCGGCAATTTCGAAGCTACGCTGTCATCCAACGGCAGCGAGGAAGAACTGGAGTGTGGTGTCGCCGTCTTGGCCACCGGTGCATCGCCCTTAACGCCTGCCGAATACCATTACGGGGATGATCCGCGCATCTTATCCAGTCTGGAGCTAGACCGAAAATTTATTGACCGGGACCCCAGCCTGAAAAAAATAAACACGGCCGTTTTCATCCAGTGTGTCGGCTCGCGGGAGCCTCAACGACCCTATTGCTCGAGGGTTTGCTGCACACATTCAATTGACAACGCCCTGCAATTAAAAAAACTGAATCCCGATATGAGCGTTATCATTCTCTACCGGGATATCAGAACTTACGGTGAACGCGAATACCTTTATAAAGAAGCCCGCGCAGCCGGAGTAATTTTCATGCGGTTCAGCCCCGACACCAAACCGGAGGTCGTTTTGGAAGACGGTAAACTGCTGGTAAAAACCCATGATCCCATTTTGGGTCGGCCCGTGCAGATAGAAACCGATCTGCTCAGCCTGGCCACGGCGATTATACCCAACAAGGATGAGCAATTGGCCAATTTTTTCAAAGTGCCGTTAAATGATGACGGCTTTTTTGTAGAACGGCATGCCAAACTCGGGCCATCCGAATTTGCAACCGACGGCGTTTTTCTTTGCGGTTTGGCCCATTATCCCAAACCGATTGATGAGTCCATCGCTCAGGGTCGCGCGGCGGCTTCACGCGCCATGACCCTGCTGGCACGCAAGACCATTCATACCAGCGGTACCGTGGCCGAAACCGCTCCGGCGATGTGCAGTCAATGCGGGGTTTGCGTGTCTGTCTGTCCCTATTCGGCGCCATTTTTAGCGGAAGACGGCCCCTGGACCGGAAGGGCCCAAATCAATCCGGTGTTGTGTAAAGGCTGCGGTCTGTGTGTGGCCTCCTGTCGCTCCGGTGCCATCCATTTGAAAGGCTTCGACAACAATCAGATCTTTTCACAGATCTTTACCATGAGTGAGGCGGTATAAAAGGCATAGAGCAGAGGGCATGGCGCATAGAGTAAAATAAAAGATGCTGGGAGGCGGTGAAGCTAGGACGCTGGGAAGCATTTATTGTCCACCTTCTCCCTAGACCATGAAATCTAAATTCCGGCATCCGTAATCTGTATCTTGTCGTCTGTAATCTGACCTCTGTTTTCTGTCCTCTGATATGAAGTTGAGGGCTATGGTCGAAAGAAATATAAAGCGGATTTTATAAAATTCTTGATTTATTCTCATGCTTCATGTGATGAAACCATAGTACATCTTAGCTTCATAAGAGATACGCATGACCTTGATAACAAAGAAATAAATATTTTTCTTGAAAAATACGACGAGTTAGGCCGAAAAATAAACAAATTTATTCAATATGTAGAAAAAGAATGGAAATAAACGAATTAATCTAAAACATGAAACGAGCAACACGAAATTCGTACCCCATAACGCCCAACTCGTTGCCCGTAACACTAAATGCGCAACGCGCAACTCGTAACACGCAAATCGAAACTCGCAACGCGCAACACGAAACACGCAACTAAGGAGCTAACAATGTCTGATTGGGAACCAAAAATTGCAGCTTTTTTGTGCAATTGGTGCAGCTACGGCGCCGCTGATCTTGCCGGCGTCAGCAGGATGGAATATCCTGCCAACATCCGGGTCATCCGCATTCCCTGCACGGGGCGGATGGATCCCAAATTCTTTCTGGCAGCGTTGCGTGAAGGCGCCGATGGCGTTTGGGTCTCCGGGTGACATCCCGGCGAATGCCATTACCTGGAAGGTAATTATTATGCCCGTCGCAAATTCGCTTTGTTTCAAAATCTGATGGAACATATGGGAATCGAACCCGGCCGCATTCAGTTCTCCTGGGTCTCGTCGGCTGAATCCACAAAGTTTGTAACCGTTGTCAAGGAAGTCACCGGAGTCGTTAAGGCCCTCGGACCCAATCAAACTTTCTTAAAAACAAAGGCTAAGGTTGCTTAAGATGAGAAGTTATATCGAAAAAATAAAGGAAGTTTCCGCAAGGCTCCTCAAAGAGTGCAAGGTTGATGTGGTCATCGGTTTCCGCAAAGGGACCGTGCCCATGATGAATGAACCTTATTTTGCCAGGACGGAGCAGGATATC
>JBAVYC010000537.1:0-4363 GCA_049698595.1 Desulfobacterales bacterium
GCCGTCGCCCTGGCAGGCTTCACAGCGACCACCTTTGACATTGAAACTGAAACGACCGGGCTTATACCCCCGCATGCGTGCTTCCGGCGTGCGGGCAAATAGCTCTCTGATGTTTGAAAACAAACCGGTATACGTACCAGGATTGGATCGAGGGGTTCTGCCGATCGGCGACTGGTCAATATGGACGACTTTGTCAACGTGCTCCAGGCCTGAAACATGGCTGTGAGCCCCGGCCGGGGTTCTGGCGCGGTAAAGATTTTGAACCAGTGCGGGATACAGTGTTTCCAGAACAAGGGAGGACTTACCCGATCCGGATACGCCGGTTACGCAGATAAGGCAGCCCAAAGGAAAGGCAACGCTGATATTTTTTAAATTGTTATGGGTGGCACCCACTACCTTGAGTTGCGGTTTGTGGTTGGAACGTCGGCCGGCCGGGATTGGAATCGACTTGCGGCCCGACAGATACTGTCCCGTGAGGGAAGATTCATGCGTCAGCAGTTTTTCGGGCGTACCGGCAAAAACCACGTCGCCGCCATTCACACCCGCTCCGGGCCCCATATCCACAACGAAATCAGCATTGCGAATGGTCTCTTCATCGTGCTCAACCACCAGAACCGTATTGCCCAGATCGCGCATTTTAATAAGTGTTTTCAGCAGCCGCTGGTTATCTTTTTGATGAAGACCGATGCTGGGTTCGTCAAGCACGTAAAGCACACCGGTCAATTTGGAACCAATCTGGGTTGCCAGGCGTATGCGTTGGCTTTCGCCGCCGGAAAGTGATTGCGCCGATCGATCCAGGGTCAGGTAGGTAAGGCCGACGCTTTGCAGGAAGCCAAGCCGTTCAACGATTTCCTTGAGGATCCGGCGGGCAATGACCTGCTGTTTGTCAGTCAATCTCAAGTCTATAAAAAACTCGCGGATTTTAGCCACGGATAACGCTGTAATCTCGGATATATTCAGGTTGCCTATTTTTACGGATCGACTGGCACGGTTTAATTTTGTACCATTGCATCCCGAACAGGGACGAAAGTTCATGTACTGCTTAATTTCTTGCCGGATATAGTTGGAATCTGTTTCGCGGTAGCGGCGCTTTAGATTCGGAATGACGCCTTCAAACCTTTTCTGATAGGTATAGCGGCGATGGTTGCGCTCAAAATAGAAGGCAATCACCTCATTGCCTGAGCCGTAAAGGATGACGCGTTGCAATGATTCCGAAAGCTCTTCAAAGGGTGTATAAATATCGGTACCGTAATGCTTGGTCAAAGCATCGAGAAACTCTATGAAATGCATGCTGTTTCTTTTGGCCCAGACACTGACAGCACCCTCCCGTAAAGAGAGCTTAGGATTCGGAACGATCAGCTCCGGTGCAAACTCGGTGGTCGTCCCCAGACCATCGCAGTTTCGGCATGCTCCCTGGGGAGAATTGAAGGAGAAGCTGGCCGGTGTAAATTCCGGGTAACTGATGTCGCACTTTATGCAGGCGGATTTTTCACTGAACAGAATTGTTTCCTTTCCCGGTATGTGCACCGCGGCGATTCCGCCCGACTGGGCCAGTGCCAGTTCCAGTGAATCTGCCAGTCGTTTTCGGATGGTTGCTTTCACAATCAGGCGGTCCACGACAACATCGACGTCATGTTTTTTGGTTTTACTGAGCTTGCCGACCACTTCAATCTCATGGATCTCACCATCCACACGGACCCGGGCAAATCCTTCCTTTTTCAGTTTTTTAAAAAGCTTCTCATGGCTTCCTTTCTGACCGCTGACCATGGGCGCCAGGATTATCACCCGTGTATCCTCGGTCAGGGACATGACGCGGTCTACGATTTGATCGATGGATTGCGATGTGATGGGCCGGCCGCAGCGGTAACAATGGGGGCTGCCGGCCCTGGCGTAAAGCAGGCGCAGATAGTCATATATTTCAGTTACCGTACCGACCGTCGATCGCGGGTTGTGGCTGGATGTTTTTTGCTCAATGGCTATGGCCGGCGATAGACCTTCTATCAGATCTACATCGGGCTTGTCCATCCGTTCCAGAAACTGCCGGGCATAGGTGGAAAGGGATTCCACATACCGGCGTTGACCCTCGGCATAAAGGGTGTCAAAGGCCAGGGTCGATTTGCCTGATCCGGACAAACCGGTGATGACCACCAGTTTATTGCGCGGCAGTTCTAGATCGATGTTTTTCAGGTTGTGCTGTCGGGCGCCTTGGATGATAATTTTTTCAGAATTCATATCTCTATTTTGTTCAATTGATACCTTTAATGCTGAACGATTGCGCAGGCTAAATTTTTTTTCTTTTACAGGCTTCAAAAATTTATTTCAAACAAATTTCATGTAACCACTTGATGCAATTGAAGTTTGATTATTTGAGATTTTAGAAACGTATTTTTTATAAATTATTTGAAAATTGAAGAGAATGGAAGATAATCCAAGTTTTTGTAAGATGCTCTGATTGTTGACAACTGACCGGAAATGGTGGATCTGCTTAAAATGTTTAAAAAAATCTTCCGATAGAAAAAGTTTGTATTTAAGCATAGTTGTCAGCGAGCGATAAATAACTTATGTGATAACACGTAGATATAAATTGTTCAAAAGACTTCTGGAGCGAGGCCCAAAATCGGGTTTTTCAGGTTTGACACTTTTGACGGGATGCCATAAACAAGCGCCTGTGTTCATCTGGTGCGTGTATCGTTTAACGTAAACCTTCCCAGCCGTTTGACTGCAATAGTTTTTGCCGATTGGCTTCTTCAACTTCGACCTTAAAATATTATCTTCGTAGCGATAGAAGATTCAGAAAAATAGACTCTATGGAAACTGTCTGGAAAACAGTAAAATCTGCCATTAAACAACGCGTTCCCTCGCATAGTTTTAATATGTGGATCGAGCCGTTAAAGGTAACGCATATCGATGGCGGCGGCTGGGTTGTCTCTTGTCCGAATTTCTTTTCCAAGAAACGGGTTGAGGGCTTGTACGGTGCAATGATAACAAAAGCCCTGCAGCACGCACTGGGGCAGGATTGTCGGATATCATTTCAAATTTCAAACAAAACCGAGCATCCTGAAAATACAGCACGCCGTCATTTTCAGCTGCCGTTGCCAAACGAAAATATGCGTCCGCCGAGCGGCCGTCTTTTTCGAAAGGAGTTTACCTTCGACAGCTTTGTTGTCGGCGGCAGCAACGATTTTGCCTATTCAGCATCCCTTGCAATGGCCGCGCGTAAAGATACCCAGCGCAATGGGTTGTTTTTACTATCCAAGACAGGCATGGGCAAAAGCCACCTCTCCCAGGCGATCGGAAACCATATTGTATCCATCAACCCCACTGACCGGATTTACTATATCACCGCCGAAGATTTTAGCAATGAAATGGTTCAAGCTTTCCGGCATGACGCCATAAACAAATTCAAGGCCAAATACCGCAACCAATGCGATGTGCTGCTTCTGGAAGATGTTCATTATCTCAGTGGAAAAGAGCGTACCCAGATAGAACTTGCGTTGACGCTTGATTCACTTTTCGAATCCGGTAAACGAATCATTTTTTCCAGCTGCTATCTGCCGGCCGATATCCCCAAGCTCAATGACAAGTTGCGGTCACGTTTGTCATGCGGACTTATTTCAGCCATAGATCCGCCCAATTTTAGAACCAGGGTGCGGATATTGCAGAAAAAAGCGGGGCTGAACAGTTACCGTTTTCCTGAAAACGTCCTACAGTATTTGGCCGGGGAACTCACCGATGATGTCCGCCAGCTTGAAAGCGGACTCAACGGAGTTGCCGCCAAATCATCGCTTTTGGGAATGCCCATCAATCTCAGCCTGGCTGAAAGTGTCGTTAAAAACATTGTTCGTCAACGCAAACGAATCACGATCGAGGCGATCAAGAAACTCGTGTGCAGATATTATGATGTTTCCATCGAAGATGTCATGTCACGTTCACGTAAACAAAATCTTGTCAGACCCAGACAAATAGCCATATACCTGGCCCGCAACTATACGGATGCTCCCTTGCAGAGCATCGGGAAATCATTTAACCGCTATCATGCCACCGCCCTGCATTCCATCAAATGTATCGAGCGCGGAATCAAGCAAAACAGCTCCATCGAAAAGCAGGTTGGATTTCTTCGCCAAAAGCTGGAATCCGGAAAATACTAGGAATGAAGAATGACGAATGTCGAATGAAGAATTGTGAAAGTCGCTTTGCACCATCATTTGATATTTTGTAAAATCGTCAGAATTCCTTAATTCGTCCTTCGTCAATCGTCCTTCGTCATTCTTTACAGTTCCAATAACCCAAGCATTTCCGTGTGAATCCGCCCGTTGGTGGCCAGAATTTCTGCATGCTCCACCGTGTAAGGTTGGTCCGCAAA
>JBAVYC010000538.1:0-4034 GCA_049698595.1 Desulfobacterales bacterium
GTGTAAAACTGGCTGAAGAAATAAGATCCTTGCCAAAACCAATATTTGTCACAGGTGCCAAGAAAGAAATCGATGAGGTGCGAGAGGCATTTCTAAACGTTAAAGCCGGGAACATCACATTATTCGATCCAATGGTGGATGGGTTTCACGGTTCAAAAACGCTGTGGGAATCTGTAATGGGCTACGAAACATTTTGGGAACCATTGGAGCGGTTTTTATTCAAGCACGCGATCCAAAACGGCGTAACTTCCGAGGGGCCGCCAGCCAAACAAATGCACAGGAAATCAACAGAACGACGATCGTGAGAATAAAGGCTGCTTTATAGCTCTGGGTTTGATCAAAAATAAATCCTGCGAGCCAGGCGCCAATCGCACCAGCCATCCCAATCCCCGCCTCAACAAAACCGTAGATAAGACCAAAAATCTTCCCTTTAAAAAGATCTGCAGATACGGACATAAACATGGGCGCTGTAACACCCCAGCCGATGCCGAAAAAGATGGAAAAGCCATAGGTAAACGGTTTGAATCCACTGCTTTCAAATAAAAGAAGAGAACTCACACCCATGCAGGCGCATAGGATCCCCGTGGTAAATGTGATCTCCCGACCGATGCGATCGGAAAGCCAGCCCCAAAAAATTCGAAATATCGAGGAAACAACACCGACCCCGGCAAAGATAAGGGCGGCTGCCATTTTATCGATTCCCTGATCAACCAAAAATCTGACGTTGTGAACCAGTATGATATATATTCCCACAATCGATAGGAAAGGAAATAGCATCAAGGCCCAGAAACGTTTGGATGACACCGCTTTTTTCAGCGTCCAGTCGGCCGCCGTTTCATTTATACTGCTGGTTGAATTTGGTGTGGTGGCGAGTGTTTGAGGCAGTTTTAATCCATCAGGGTATTGACCCATCTCGCTGGGTTTATGTTTCAGGAAAAGTGCATTGGCCGGTAACAATATGATGAGGACCAACGCACCGATAATTATAAATGTCATCTGCCAGCCGACCATGGAAATGAAACCTTGCGACATCGGGACCAGCAAAAATGTTCCGAGTCCCATGCCTGAGACCGCGATGCCGCTGGCCAGACCCCGTTTTTTTTCAAACCAGTGGGCTAAAATAGCGGAGTAGGTTATGATGCCGATACAGGTTATGCCGGACCCCATTACCACGCCATAAAAGAGATAGAACTGGTTCAGACTTTTAATCGTACTACAAAGCATCAGCCCAAATGCTAGAATCAATATTCCGGGTACGACCACACGGCGGGGGCCGAAGCGGTCAATCAAGCCTCCCACCAGGGGCGCCAGCAGGGTATAGGTAATCAGGGCGATGGATTGTACGCCGGCCGAACCTGCCCGGGTCCAGTGGAAATCCTCCAGAAGGGCGACATAAAATACCGAAAAACTGGAACGGATGCCCAGCCAGAATGCCATTGAGATCAGTGCCACGGCGACAATTACCCAGCCGTAATAGATGCCCGGCCGACGGGTTCCTTCTTCTGATATGCTCACTGATTCATCATTCCTACCTGCTTAAAAATTTAAAATTGCCTCCAACAGCTGATTTAACAGGATAAAAATTGAACGAAAATTAAAATCCAAATTATGCGTGACTTCAATGCCCCCAGACTCATGGTGCACTGAGCCTGATCTCAATTTCTTCGGCTATTTTTTTCAAGTAAGTTGAATAGCGCGAAATCGTCTCCTCACTGATTTGTCCTTTGAGTCCCACCACCCACAGAGCGACCTGAGTGTTGGCTCTTTTGACATTGAGCGGGAGCGCAAATGCCCGTATCCCCTCAATATATTCCTCCATGTCGATCGCAATGCCGTTTGTGCGCACTTGTTTTACCATCTCTTTGTACTGCTTTTTATTCATACATGCATTGGGAGTAAATTTTTTGAGTTCATTGGCAGACAGGATTTCGTCCACCTCGGCATCGGGCAATTGGGCGAGCAAGGCTCTCCCGCCCGCTCCTGCGAGCAGGGGGATTTTCATCCCAATTTCAGAGAATATTTTTATATTGAAGGCAGTATCCGCCTTATCAATAATAACGGCGGTTAGACCCGAACGAATTCCCAAAAATGCCGACAATTTGGTTTTCTGGTTGATATCTTCGAGGTAGGGGTGTACCGTTCTGATCAATTCTGAGCTGCGACCGGCGGCATTGCCCAGGATGTACAGGCGCGTGCCGAATTGAAATTTGCCCTCGGCAACTTTTTCGAGAACACCCAGATCATCAAGGGTATGGACGATATTGAACACTGTGCTCTTATTGAAGTTGAGGGCTTTGGCGATGTCACTGACGCCCAACGGCTTTTTTAAGCGGGCGAAAAGCGCCAATATCGCAAAGCATTTGTCCACAGCCGGGACTCTATTAAATCCTGACGTCATATTGATTGCTTTCAATTTAATTTTCTATAAAGAACAAACGGCCTCTATGTAGAATAATCATGGGAAGTAGTCAATATTTTTTTTATTGACTTTGTATTCATGATTTCCTATATGGAAACCATATGTTCTCCATAGAGATTTCTTGGCGCACGGTTCTGGTCGAGGCGGCCATAAATCCTATTTTTGTCGCCTTATTCTCGCCCGCCAGCTTTTAGGCGGATTAGTCATTCCCAATTTTTTCCACCACCCGCTCCCCATTCAAAAATTTGTGAAGAATTGATTGCGGAAGTTGAACAACGATCCGGCGGCATCAGCCATATTATCATTCCGAACACCGCCAGGTTAATTAAGTCCATGCGCAGGATGCATCCCGACCCCATTATGCAGATCAATCCGCAAACGGCGGAAGAATTTGGTATATTAAATGATGATTGGGTTTGGATTGAAACGCCACGGGGCAGAATCAAGCAGAAATGCCGGATCTTTGACGGCATCGATCCGCGGGTGGTGCGTGCACAGCATGGCTGGTGGTTTCCGGAAGATGACGGCGCCGAACCATCATTGCACGTTGTCTGGAAATCCAACTGTAACGTTTTGACCGATGATGAACCGGATAGCTGCAATCCGATCAGCGGCGGCTGGCCGCTGCGGGGTTTGCTCTGCAAAATTTATAAGGTCGATTCCTGACTGCGGAATTTATCGGTGATCTTCTTTTTTAAATAAGTGCATCGAGGGACAAAATTTGGATGGATGGAATTTCGGGCAATCTGATATCATTGGTAAAAAAATGACTTGCCCTAGCGCTTAGTGCTGCGCTGATCTGAATGGCATCCGGTATTCGGATATTGTGAGCGGCCCTGAGCTGGGCAGCCTGTTCCGCAATAGAGCTTGAAACTTCTAATGTCGTCAGTTTCTATATATGCGGGATTCTCTTCAATGAAATAAATCAGCGGGGCGGTATCAAACCCAACCGTTTTTTCCTGTAAATCGTTTATCCATTCCACGATGATCTTTCCTCATCAATATAGGCTTTTACATTAAGCCCCTTCCAAATATTCTTGCCTTTTCCTTTTAGCTCCAAAATGCTGCGAGGCTCGGTTTTGCTTGTCTTTTTCCGAATCAGCGTTGCCATTTCTTCTAAAAGACGAAGCTGATCTGATAAATTTAATGTTTTTATCTCAGATATGACTTGATTGTAAGTTGCGTCTGGCATGATCCGTCTCCCATTTTAGCCAATTGTTTTTGGATTAATCCTTTATTTTATCCTGTATTTTTATAAATACGTTCCGAATGTATAATACAGCCTCATTATATACACTTTGATAAAAAAATCAAAGAAAGCTTACAAGAGCGTATTTTGGGTATCAGATTTCTCGGGAGGGGATATTCACGATCGAAGATTATGTGGCCAAAGAAAGAGCCGCCGATTTTAAGAAATGGAAGTCGCCGGCGCTGTTTCTTTCGCCGGAAACCAACGCCCATGGCGACGGTTGTCTTAACCTCGGGGTGATTAATACGGTGTATATTACCCATAGATGTCACAAAAGAGAATTTCTGTTAAAATTTGATGCGGTCCCCAAATTGAGCGATTGTCCGGGCTGCCGCCCCGGTAAAATAGGCTTCGCCCCAGTTGAAT
>JBAVYC010000539.1:0-5956 GCA_049698595.1 Desulfobacterales bacterium
GCTAACGGAAGAGCAGGCGGAAAATAAGGATCTGGATATTGACGTCGGCTATTTCCCCTATTCCATCAACGGTTATGCCATCGCCCGAAATGAGACATTCGGGGCGGTGAAAATCATCACGGATGCCGAATACCGGATAATTTACGGTGTGCATATTGTCGGTCCTCACGCCACGGAATTAATTGGTGAAGCCGTGTTGGCAATGCAGCTCGAATATACAACGGATGAACTGGCGGCCAGTATTCGCATTCATCCCACCTTTTCAGAGGCGGTTGTGGATGCTGCGCGGGATGTTGAGAAATGGGCTCTGTACCTGCCCAAAAAGTAACAATTTGACCGGCGATTTGATAGAGTCCTCATGAAAGATCTTGTAATTGCGGCAATTACTGCGGTAACACTTCAGTTAACATTTACAACCGCCACCGCATGGCTGATTGACGCCGAGCGTTTTCACGTGTCCGTTCACGGCCAACTGTCCTGCCGGGATTGCCATGGAGATATCAATAAAAATCATCCTCTGACGGCATTTTTGTTTGACCTCAGCGGTATGATGGTCATTATAGGGATTGTCGGTATGTGAGGAATTACATTCACCATGGAGTTATATACCTTGGGAAAGATCCCCTGGGAAGAAACCCAGCTGCTCTACCATTCTTTGGCCTTGCTGGGCAGAGAAGCGTTATGCCTTGTCTCACCGGCCTCGCCCTATGTCTGCATCGGGTATCATCAGGATTTAAAGCAAGAGGTTGACCTGGAATTTTGTCGTGCCCACGATATCCCTATCTTTCGCCGTGAAGTCGGCGGTGGGGCCGTCTTTCTGGACGGCAACCAATTGTTCTTTCACCTTATTCTTAAACACGACAATCCCATCGCTCCCAAACGAATCGATGCGTTTTATCAAAAATTTCTAAAACCCGTCATCGATGTTCACCACCGCATCGGCCTCCAGGTGGAGTACAAACCGGTCAATGATCTGATATTCCAAAACCGCAAAATTTCGGGAACCGGCGCCGGAGAAATCGGTGACAGCATTGTGTTTGTCGGCAACCTCATTTTGGATTTTGACTATGTAACCATGGCACGGGTGCTGAGAATTCCCGATGAAAAATTTCGCGATAAAGTTAAAAAAACCATCGCGGAAAATTTAAGCACCATTCGCAGAGAGCTTGGTGCACAGCGAGCCGACCAATGGGATGAAAATACATTGAACAATATGCTGGCCGAAGAATTTCAAAAACTATTGGGCCCCATGACTCCTGCAAGAAAAGACAATCTGCTGACCGCTAAAATGCAGGCTATGAAATTGGAGATGATGCGGGATGATTGGCTCTTCCGCAAGGGTAAACGCGTTGGCGGGTGGGTCGTGAAAGTTAGGTCGGGGCTTGAAGTGGTGCAGCGAATGCAAAAGGCCACCGGCGGTTTGATCAGAGCTGAATTTGTCGTTGAGGATGGACGCTATAAAGAGGTGGCTATCTCCGGTGACTACTTCTGTTATCCGAAAGACACCGTCAGGCGCCTGCAGTCGGCTATTGAAGGTTCGCCAACCAAAGAAATTTTAAAGGTGCTGACCGATTTCTACCAGATGGGTCGGTTTGAATGGCCGGGAGTTGAGATAGATGACTGGATGCAGATATTTAAGATTTGAAATGAAAGCCGGCAAAGCCCTGGTTGAGTATGCCGCAGAAACTGATATTGAATAACTGATCATCGGCGTTCGAAAGCGGTCCAGGGTCGAAAAACTTCTGCTCGGTTCGAATGCCCAGCACATCATTTTAATTGGTCCATAGAGGGCAATAGGACTATAAACAGCTGTTCGCAGGCTTGCGCCAACTGGTCGCAATACCCTGGACGAGAGCAGTGTCAGCCGTTAACCCAGGAATCGGTGGGGTACTGATGAAGGGCAACCCTGCACGCTAAACCTGTAAACGCTTTTGGATAGTCGATATGAAAGTACTTAAAAATCTTCATGCCTTTATTTGGCAGTCCATGACCACCAACAACTGCAATGCCTATCTCATTGACGGCCCCGCCCGGGTGCTGATAGACCCGGGTCACAGCAGACTGTTCGACCATGTTGGGCAGGGCCTCGAGCAGCTGGAACTGGCAGTCACAGACATCGATTTGATAATCTGCACCCACGCCCATCCGGACCACATTGAGGCGGTTCAATTATTCAAGGATATACCGACGCGCTTCACTGTACACGAAGATGAATGGCAATGGGCGGCCACCATCGGAAAACAGATGAGCGCTGCCTTTGGCATCGACATGGATTCCATAATGCCTGATTTCTTCCTCAAAGAAGGTCACCTTTCTCTGGATGGTCTTGAAATGGACATCTTTCACACGCCCGGACATTCACCCGGCTCCCTGACACTGTATTGGCCGGCACAGAAAGCATTGTTTACCGGAGATCTTGTTTTCAAGGAAGGCTTGGGTCGAACGGATCTTCCCGGTGGTGACGGGACGAAGCTCAAGGAAAGTATCAAACGACTTACGGACCTTGATGTGGAATGGCTCCTGCCGGGACATGGTGAAATTATTTCGGGAGCCGAAAAAGTACGCAAAAATTTTGCAGAAATTGAGCAGTTCTATTTTGCATACGTATAAGACGGAGGCCTGAGGTCAGAGATTAGAAGTCAGAGGTCAGCCCAGCCACTGGTATGAAAAGCGGCCAGTTTTATTGAAGAGAGACTGATGAACGTCCGACATCGAACGTCGAATAAATGTATTCTGTCTGAATTAAAATAGATTTAGCGAAGCGATTCCATCCTTCGACATTCGATATTTGTTATTCGATATTCTGCGGTTCGCTCTTTGGCTTCGTAAAGTTTCATATTGAAGATAGAAGATTGCAGAATTCGGAAGGCGGAAATTAGCTCCTACCGCCAAGCAGCTTATCCTTCACCCGATTTAATTGGTCTTCAAATCCGGCACGCATCTCGCCAGTTTCCTGCTGCCATTGTTCGTCCGCGTCCAGGTTTGGCAGAACGGCAGAACCGGTAATGTTGTCGTGCTGCGCAAGATCTTCTTTCAGCCGCTCCATTCGGTTGTGCGAAGCTGTGAGATAGGTCTTCCGGAAATTCTCGATAATGGTTTCAATGGCCGCTGTATCAATGGCGCAGCACGCCTGCATTAATTCAAGCAACAGCTGATTGTCCTGGTCCGGTTCGATACGCTTGGTGATTTCAATGATCAATGAATTGTTTTGCGACACATTGTAATCTTTTTTCAGTATGTCATAATCGGTTAACAGCTGGTTTTGGGACAGTATCCCGTCTTGATATTTCTGCATCATTCCTTTGATGCGCTTTTCAATTTCTTTTTGCTTCTGCGCCCCCTTCTCTTCGGAGCTGAGTGTAAGATTCTTCGTTTTTTCCAGAACAAGATCCAGTGTGCTTTTTATCTCTCCCATCGGAAATTTCCCTCTCTATAATATTTCAGCCGCTAAGGTCCTAACCAGGCTCTAGGAGCCGATCCAATATCAATCCATGAAAAATATCGCCCCCCTTTTGAATAAATACCCATCCAAGATGAGTCAGGCACATGCTGCAGAAACAAACTCGCCAGCTATAGCCGGCAAACCAGCTGAATTCATCTGAAGCGGCTCCGGCATAACCGCATCCTTTTGCACTTCTGAAACATCCGATTTCAAAAACAACACCATGGGGATTGGCAAAGGTATGCCGGTGCGACCCCTGCATCGCAGTACGCTCGGCCGGTTTGGTGATCGCCTGACGGCACTGGCGGCAAAGTATATATTCCTCTTCTTCAGGTAATCGTTCCCCGGCTTCTTTTTCAAGGATGGTAGGGTCGCCTTCTTCACCCGGCCTGTCCGCGGGAACGCGAAAAAAATAGGCACAATCTGGTGTGGCTGAAATCATCGTTAAGGACTTTAGGCGTTAGAAACTATTTTTGTGTAGTTTATGGCAAAATTTTTCTTTACCAGCAAGGCAGATTGCTCAGAAAAGGGTTTAGAATTCCGGTTTATCCTGGTTCGGTTTTAAACAGTGATTTCTTAAGCACGGCTTTCTCATAGGCTCCGATAACATCCCGGCGACTGACAATACCGACCAACTTCTCGGGATCATTGGGTGAAACCACCGGCAGTGTCGAGAAATCATAGCGGCTGATTTTTTCAAGCGCGGTGTAAAGATTATCGTTCGCGGATACGGTCACAACGTTGGAGGATGCCAGGTCCTTGGCCACTACGATGAATTTTAAATCTTCATCAAATATAGCTTCACTATAATCATTAAAAGAGAGAATACCGGTCAATTTATTCTCAAAATTGATAACCGGAAAGCTGTTGAATTTACTTTTGGAAATTTTATCGGACATTCTTTCCAGGGGCCATTCCTCGGACACGGTTTCCACATGGGGGCTCATCACATCTTTGACGAGCATGGATTTTAATACATTGACCTCTTTTCCTTCTCTGATGTCAACGCCCCGCCTGGCCAGCTTTAAGGTATAAATTGAGTCTTTCATCAAATGGCCGCTGGCAATCGTTGCAATGATGCAGGAAAACATCAGCGGCAGGATAATTTCGTAACTGCCGGTCATCTCAAAAAGGATTAAAATGGCCGCCAGGGGTCCATGGGTGGTAGCGCTGACAACCGCCCCCATGCCGACGATACTGTAAGCACCGGGAGATGCCGTCACATTTGGAAACAGATGATGTACCAGTATCCCAAAAAATCCGCCGGCCATCACACCCAGATACAGCGATGGCGCAAAAACTCCACCTGACCCCCCGGAACCGATGGTAATCGAAGTCGCCAGCAACTTGGCCGCCACCAGCAACAGCATGAGCCACCAGGCAAGCTGCTGCCCGAGGGCCAGGTCCATGGCGCCATAGCCCACACCCAGAATTTGAGGAACAAACAGGCCACTGACTCCCAGGATGGCTCCTCCGATAACCGGCTTTAAATACTCAGGAAATTTAAAACTGTCGAATAAATCCTCGAATCCGTAGAGGGTTTTGGTAAACGTTACGCCCAGGGCGGCACAAAAAAGGCCCAGGACCAGATAGATGGGAAATTCCCAGGCGCTCACCAATTGATACGCGGGAACGATAAATGCCGGTGTATCGCCCAGAAAAGCCCGTGAAACGGCGGTGGCCACCACGGAAGAGATCACGATCGGACTGAAGGTGGCCAGTCCGAAATCTCCTAGTATGACCTCCAGCGCAAACATGGATCCGGCGATAGGTGCATTGAAGGTCGCGGCAATACCGGCGGCGGCCCCGCAGCCTACCAGCGCCCGCATTCGATCCGCCGAGACGTGTAATGCCTGACCGAGGGTGGATCCGATGGCGGACCCGATCTGAACAATGGGGCCTTCCCGGCCAACGGAACCGCCGGTACCGATACTGATAGCGGAGGCCATGGTTTTGACAAAAACAACTCTTTTTCTGATAACACCGCCCCTCAGCGCAACCGCTTCCATGACTTCGGGCACTCCGTGACCTTTGGCCTCTCTTGCAAAAAAATACACAAGGGGTCCGACCACAAGCCCACCGGCAGCCGGAATGCCCACCTTATAGCTCCAGGGAATCGTCTTGACCACCTCGAGCAATTCACTGGGAGATCCATAGGCAAGGGTTTGAAAAAAATTGATAAGATAGCGAAATCCGACAGCACCCAGCCCTGCCGCCAAGCCCACAATAACCGCCAAAATGGCCATGACGGTATGCTCGTTGGTTTTTAGCTGACCCAGTTTCAAGAATTTTAAGAACGAAGATTTTTGATTCATACAAACGGTTGCCTTTCGGTTGTAAAGTGACCAATCCCGGCAGGCCGGTGCCTGCAATAGGAAATTTAAGCCCTTAATATCTGAAAATATTTGTGATTTTTATATTGCCAGCGGCAATCCTGTCAAGCAATATTTCAATATGGCAGGCTTTCCAATTGAGACAAATTTCATAGCTTGATTTTTCTTGACAAAAAGAATA
>JBAVYC010000540.1:0-9674 GCA_049698595.1 Desulfobacterales bacterium
GGCCATAATAGCGCTAAAGCTTCACTGCGTGCCCAACATTCCATCATTTTTACCCCGTGAAACTTTTTTTCTATTTCACTGGGGCCATGTAGGCGGCATAAAATCGGTGCCGTTAAAAACTGCATGATTTAAATATGTTATAAAAATTCCGAGACGTTAAATTAAGCCTATGTGCATAAAGTTGCAGGTGAATTTTCATCACCCCAGCTGTGACCTAGTCCTTCTGGTAGAGAAAAAAATTTGCTTGACGGCAACGGATCTAAAATAATAATACATGAAACCAATCGGTCTTCAATGATTTGCTTTTTCCCGCCCAGGTGGACGGACAGCGCCACCCATCATCATCTAAAGAAGCGTGTCAATTTTGGAGGTTAATAAGTTCTAAATCAACCTAAAAGTAAAAGCCAACCAAAGGAGGTGCTTTAATGCCGGATTTGAAAAAACTTGAGCAGTTGTTAAGCGAGGGTAAAATTACGCGTCGCGAGTTTCTGGTGAAAGTCTCAGCTTTAGGGCTTGCAGCCGCTGTGTCACCGGCTTTGTTGAGCCAATCAGTGGATGCGGCCACACCTAAAAAAGGCGGGCGCTTTAGAATGGGCCTGACCGGCGGCCACACCACCGACACTCTGGACCCGGCTACCTTGACCGACGAGTGGAATTACAACACCAACTGGATGTTCAGAAATTGTCTGGTGGAGATCGACCATAAGGGCAATCCCATTCCGGAGCTGGCTGAAAGCTGGGATGCGACCAAAGATGCTGCCACCTGGACGTTCAAGTTACGCCAGGGCGTCGAATTTCACAACGGTAAAACCGTGGATGCCGAAGATGTCATCTACTCCATCAACCACCATCGTGGCAAGGACTCCAAATCAGCCGCCAAAGGCATTGTCGATCCCATTAAGGATATCAAGGCCGATGGCAAGGATACGCTGGTCTTCACATTGGACGGGGGCAACGCCGATTTTCCCTATATTATGAGTGACTACCATCTCACCATCGTTCCGGCCGGTACTGCCGGGGACGACTGGATTAAAGGCATCGGTACCGGGGCCTATATCCAAACAAAATTCGAACCCGGAATTGTCTCCGTCGGCAAACGCAATCCGAATTTTTTCAAAGAAGGACGCGCGCACTTTGACGAGGTTGAAATGCTGGTGATTGCCGATGAAAGTGCCCGCACCAACGCCCTGAAAACGGGTGCCATCGATATGATGACCGACGTCGATAAGAAAACCGCGCACCTGCTAAAAAGGACGCCGGGCCTGGAGGTCTTGCAGGTTCCCGGGACGTTCCACAACACCATGCCGATGATGACCGATGTGGCTCCCTATGATAATAATGATGTGCGGCTGGCTCTCAAGTATGCCGTCAATCGGGAGCAAATGGTGAAAACAATCTTACGCGGGTATGGTTCCGTCGGTAACGACCACCCCATTGCACCGATCCAAAAGTACTATGCCAAGGATCTGCCCCAACGACCCTATGACCCGGAAAAAGCCAAATACCATCTGAAAAAAGCGGGCCTGGAAAATCACACCTTTAAACTGTTTGCCACCGATTTGGGTGGGTTCCTGGACCAGGCTGTAATTTATCAAGAATTTGCCGCCAAGGCCGGTGTTAAAATCGAGGTCATAAAAAAACCGGCGGACGGGTACTGGGATGTTGTCTGGCTGAAAGAACCCTGGGTCATGTGTTACTGGAACGGACGCACCACCATAGATTGGATGTTCTCCACGGCCTATTCGGGCGATGCCAAATGGAACGATGCGCACTGGAAAAACGAGCGTTTCGATAAACTGCTCAAAGAAGCGCGGGCAGAGCTCGATGAGAAAAAACGAGCCGAGATGTATTTTGAAACTCAGAAAATCTGTAGCGACGAGGGCGGCACCATCGTGCACATGTTTGAGGACTGGGTGATCGCTGCCAACAATAAGTGCAGATACGTCAATGTGGCCGGCGACTGGAACCCTGATGGCGCCAAAGCGGCCGAACGTTGGTGGTTTGCCTAGAAGCTGAGGTGGTGAAAAGTTACTCTCAAATAGACTCAAATTTAGATCTCATTATTATTCTGAATTCCAAAAGGTTCCAGGTTTCAGGTGTCAGGATCCAACTCCCGGGTGTATCCGTCCTGACACCTGAAACCATATACCCGTAAATAGGAATAAAACTGGGGAAAAATTTAGAGGACATGTTGCGGGTAATTTAAACTATCCCACCCAGTGGCTATCTCATATTATAAACAAACCAATAGGAATAATATAGGCCAAATGCAATGCATTTGGCCTACTTTTTGGAGACTTACACATGGAGATGATGTCCAAACCGCAAGACGTCGGGTTGAGTTCAACGCGCCTTGCACGTATCCGCCCTTAGATTCAGGACTATTTTTGAACCCCACGATGGGCCTCTTCAGGAGGTTGTCGACCGCCTGGCGCAAATACCCTTTGAATTTCAGCCCGGTCAGCACTGGAACTACGGGGTCTCCTTCGATGTTCCGGGCCGCGTGGTGGAGGTTGCGTCCGGAAAACCGCTGGACGTTTTTTTTAAAGGGCACATCTTCGAGCCCCTCGGCATGAAAGATACCGGTTTTGCGGCGCTCTACAAGCACACCGACGAAAATGATCTGACGCTGCTGGAAGCCCCCCCCAGCCAGTTCAATAATCGATGCTACAATGATTTTTGCAGCATTCGAAGAATAGTCTATCATAATTCTTTAGGTTTTAATTTGTGCTCTATCGCGATATCAAAACAATAGCACCTAATTCGGTCTGAAATTTAGCAAGTTCAAACTTGACAAGTTTAAACTTGACAAGTTTGAACTCGTGAATTATTTTGATTTTAAATCACTTTTGGCGAGGCGAACGCAGATGTTTATCGGCAGAAAAAGAGAATTGGCAGTTCTCGAACGGGCTTATCATTCCCCGCAATCGGCCTTGATTCCGATCTATGGTCGGCGGCGCGTAGGCAAAAGTGAGCTTATTCTGAGGTTTCTAAAGGACAAATTGGGCCTTTATTATCTTGGTAAAAAAGCGCCGGCGCAACTGCAAATTCGCGAATTTCTTCGAGAGGCAGCCAGAGTACTGGAGGAGCCGCTGTTGAGTTCGCTGTCGGCCGGAAATTGGTCGGATGTGTTCGCAGCAATTGCAGAAAGGTTTCCCAAAAATAAAAAATTCATTCTTGTTTTTGACGAATTTCAGTGGACGGCCGAGGCCGGTCCCGAGCTGCTTTCCACCCTCCAGGAGTTTTGGGACCGCCGCTGGAAACGCTCCGCCAACATAATGATAATTTTATGCGGATCCTATATCGGTTTTATGGAACGGGCCGTGCTGGGTCGAAAAAGTCCCCTGTTCGGTCGCCGCACGGCCCAAATTCTTTTACGACCGTTCCCTTATGCAGAAGCCGCCGAATTTCATCCGCGGTGGTCGCTGTCAAGCAAGGCCATGGTTTATTTCATTTGTGGCGGTGTCCCCCTGTATCTCAACTTTTTCAATCCGGTACATTCAGTCGAAAAAAATATTGAAGACAACTTGCTGAATGAATTTTCTCCGCTTTTCAGAGAACCGGATTTTCTTTTACGTGAGGAGCTGCGCGACGTTCAGAATTACTATGCCATTTTAATGGCCGTTGCGCAGGGATTTTCGACCAATCCAAAAATCGCCGCCCACACCGGGGTTCCTGAAAGGAGTCTTCATTATTACCTGCAACAGCTCATCGAACTCGGTTATGTTGCACGAAAATACCCGCTGACAGGAGGTAAGTCTATCGCTCGCAAAGTTCGTTTTGTACTTGAAGATCCCTTGCTGCGGTTCTGGTTCAGGTTTGTATTTCCAAATCTCAGTTTCATTCAACAGATGGGACCCCGGCGAACCTTGCGGGAGATAGTTCGCCCGCAATTGGATTCCTTTTTTGGGTACTGTTTCGAGAACCTATGCCGGGAAGCTCTGCCTCGGCTTTACGAACGGGAAGGAATCAGTGCTGCATTCTCGATCGGTGAGTACTGGGATAAAGAGGTTCAGATCGATGTAGTCGGTTTACGGGACGATAACTGGACTGATTTGGGTGAGTGCAAATGGGGACCGATTCGATCACAAAAACAGCTCATCGCAGAACTTGATCGAAAAGTTCCCGACTATCCTAACCCACGCAACGCGACCATTGGCCGTCGGCTTTTTTTAAACAAAATTTCGCCAAAAATGGACACAAGTTCCTCCGACCTGCACTGGCATTCCCTGGAAGATCTATACGAGTGACGCATAAGGATGCGCAAGAAGTTTTTCTGGATGGATTGGCAGATAGCTATGAAACTTAACGCATTAGACTGATCGCCTAGGTGTTGATGTCTTTTCATTTTAGCTGCTTGTGCAGACACAATAGTTTGTTGTTCATGATGATTTTTTTATAAATATCATACCGACTCTCCGCCTTCGAGTACGGCTGCCATTATACAGCCTCGCCCATTCTGAAATTGATCATCAATCATCTTGATTATTTACTGTTCATTGGGTATTATCCGACGATATTGAAAAATGACCCGTTAACCCTGAATCCAATTCGATATGACGTTTCAACACCAACCGACCCTTTGGGGAAAAAGGAGGCTTAAATGAAAGTGCGCATCAACAAGCAATGCATGGGCGACCGCAACTGCAATATGCTTTGTCCGGAAGTTTTCGAGTACGACGAAGATCAGCTGCTGTCCATTGTCAAATTTGACGAAATTCCCGAGCAATACAAAGATCTGGTCCGGCAGGCGGCCGACGAGTGCGTTCCGGAAGCCATTGAGATCGAAGAGTAAAGGGCGGGATTAAAGTTGGCCAAAGATCGATGAATACAACGATTACCGCCTGCACAATGGATTGTCCGGATGCCTGTTCCCTGGTGGTGGACCACCGCGAAGACAAGCGCGCAGTACTGCGAGGCAACCCGGACAGTCCTTTTACGGCCGGGTTCACCTGCCGCAAAATAAAGGGCCATATCAAACGGCTGCAGCATCCCGCACGCATCCGGCATCCGCTTTTACGGGTCAATGACTCCTGGCGGCAGATTACCTGGGAGGCGGCCCTGGATCTATGCGCCGAAAAAATCCAGGCCTTGCGTTCACGACCCAAATCCATTCTCCACATCAAAAGCGATGGCGCCAAAGGGGTCCTGAAAGCAGCCACGGCCCTTTTCTTTTCAATCCTGGGAACCAGCCGAACCATCGGATCTCTGTGCGATGCCGCCGGCTTCATGGCCTACGTTCACGACTTCGGCTCCCGCAAAAATAACGACATCAACGATCTGGTCAACGCCGCCCGGATCGTTAACTGGGGCAAAGATTTTTCCCGCAGCTCAATTCACACGGCAGCCATCATCCGCAAGGCTCGGAAAAAAGGCGCCCGGGTGCTGACCATTTCTCCGGGTGGAGACGGCAATGATTCATATACAGACGAACGCATTTGCATCCGACCCGGAACCGACCGGTTTCTGGCAGCGGCTGTTATCAGAGGGTTATGGGAGGACCGGCAATTACCGTCTGAATTTCTCAAACACACGAAAAACCCGCAGAAATTCCAGGATCTGATATTCGGCTGGACTTCTGAAAAGCTGGAGGGTGCCTGTGAAGTCGGCCCGGCGGACGTCGAAAAATTGCGACACTGGTATCGGCAGGACCAGCCGACAGCCACATTTGTCGGCGCCGGGCTGCAGCGCTACCGGTATGGCGGTGAAAACACGCGCTTTATCAATGCCCTGGCGCTTCTTTCCGGCCATATCGGGATTTCCGGGGGCGGCAGTTATTTTCACCTGCATTCCTACCGCAATCTGAATCTAAACTGGACCCGGGATCTCCGGAAAAAAAAGCGACGATCGTTTCCGATTGCCGCCATTGGCCGTGAAATAGAGGCGGCCAATAACCCCCCGATCAAGCTGATCTGGGTCAACGGGATCAACCTGGTCAACCAGGCGCCGGACTCCCGCCAAACCGCGCGTGCCTTTGAAAGCGTTGCGTTTAAGGTAGTTGTGGATGCCTTCATGAACGACACTGCCCAACGGGCGGATTTGATATTGCCGAGCACACTGATGCTCGAGCAAGAGGACATCATCGGGTCGTATCTGCACGAATATGTCCAGCATGTCCGGCCGGCATTACCGCCGCCGGCCGAAGCGCGTGACGACATGTGGATTCTCACCCAAATCGGCAAAAGGCTCGATCCTCCGGTGGAACTTCCGGATGTCGAAACCTGTTTAAAAAAATCCCTGGACGGGCCATATCTGCAGGTAACTTTAGAAGAAATGCGTCGTAAGGGCTGCGCCAAAGCCGACCGGCCGGAGATTGCCTATGCCGATTTGGCTTTCGACCACCCGGATGGAAAATTTCGCTTTCCCCTGATCCTGCACCCGGAACCCGCCGCGGACCCCCAATATCCTCTGCGGTTGCTGACGCTGGTGCGCAGGAACGCCATTCATTCCCAGATTTTGCCTGAAGATCAAAACGACCTGCCCCGGGCCTGGGTTGCTGCCGACAGCCTCGTGTTGCCGAAAATCGACCCACAAAGGGATGTTTGGATCGTATCCCCCTTGGGACGAGTGAAAGTGGCCCTCGACATATTGCCCGGCCTGCATCCCGGGGTAGTGCTATACCGGCGCGGTGATTGGATGAATCGAGGCGGCGGTGTACATCAGCTCATCGCAGCCGGATTGACGGATATAGGTTCGGGCGCACGGTTTTACGACCAGTATGTGCGGCTGGAAAATGATGGAGGAACTCGAATTTGACCCAACTGCCACAATCGCTGCAGGAATTGCAGGCTGTTTTTGACTGCTGGGCCCAATCCTTTCAGAAAATAAAGAGCCCCAATGAGCGCATTGCCTTCACGCGTGCAGAAATGCCGACACTATTGTTGAACCGCCGTTTGCTAAAAAAAATTTTGACCCACATCGTCAGGGGGCGGCGCTATCCCGATGTCCGCCAGGCCACGATGTTTTTAAATGAGTTCATTCTGTACATCAACGCTCAACGGCTTTTTTCAGCCCGTCTGTATATATACGCTGCGGGACAATACACACCCATCCACGACCACAATTCATGGGGGGTTTACGGCTGTGTCTCCGGAAAAGTGGAAGTCATCAGATACCGCCGGGAAGACGACGAGACCCGGCAGGGATACGCTCGACTTCGGGAGACCGAACGACGTATTCTGCTGCCGGCAGACACCTCGGTGGTACGGCCTTTAAATGACGGTATCCATCAGGCCGGTAATCCGACCAGCGGCACCTGTGTGATGTTTTGCGTTTATGGTACACCTATCCGCAGACTGTATGTCAATCAATATGACTATACGCGAAACAGCGTCAGCCGTCTATACCCTCCGCGGTTGAGAAAAAAACGGCTGGCAGCCCAGGCGCTTGACAACATGGGGGCGGTCTAAGGGTCGCTGGGGGAAATAAACGGATCTATAACCCAAAAGAAGGTAATCCACCTATGAGCCTTGCACCGGAAAAACGGCAAACTATCGACGCGATATTTAGTGAAAAAGGTTACACCGACTACAAATGGATCGATCCTAAAGACATCATGGTGGCCCAGTGGGTGCGCATGAAATGCATGTTCGGCTGCGGCGAATACGGCAGAGGAGCCGCCTGTCCACCGAACACTCCACCCGTGGCAGATTGCGAGCGGTTTTTCAATGAATACAGCGATGCGGCTATCCTGCACTTTGACGGCACGATGGAAAAACCCGAAGACCGCCATGCCTGGTCCCGCAAGATCAACGCCGGCCTGGTCAAGCTGGAGCGGGAAGTCTTTCTGGCCGGTTGCGAGCGGGCCTTCCTGCTGTTTATGGATTCATGCTGTTTTTGCAAGGAGTGCAGCGGAGACCGCCAGACCTGCAAGGAGCCGCGCCTGGCCCGGCCGGCGCCGGAGGCCATGGCCGTGGACGTTTATGCCACCGTGCGTCGTTTCGGGTTTCCCATCAACGTTCGCACCGATTACGATCAGAAGATGGATCGCTATGCCTTTTTGATGGTGCATTAGCGAACCATCAGTTTCAATGGAGGAGACGAATACAACCGATGCCGGATATGCTGGTAAAATTATATGAACTTGACGATGATTGGCAGTTCATCCTAGGGCAGAAAAACCATGGAATCACCATTCGCAAACCCATCGGGCCTGAGAAACATCTCGTTGTTCAGTGGGTCGCGCATAATTTCGGTTCCGCCTGGGCCGGCGAAACCGACGTCGCTTTTGCCAATCGGCCCCGGTCGTGCTTTGTGGCCGTTAAAAATGAGGCGATTGTCGGATTTGCCTGCTATGATGCCACCGCGCTTGGTTTTTTCGGGCCGGTCGGTGTGGATCGCCGGTATCGGCAAAATGGCACTGGCACGGCATTGCTGATGGCCTGCCTGCTGGATATGAAATTAAAAGGGTACGGATATGCCGTTGTCGGAGCGGTAAAAGACACCGATTTTTATAAAAACACTGTCGGCGCCCAGGAAATTCCCGGTTCAACACCGGGTTTTTACCGCACCTGGGTAAGAAAGGTGGAAAGCGGCCGCTGATCGCCTTATTCGCCTTGGGGGATTGCCAAAAAACAATGTCTGAAATTTTCTACCCCATTGCCAATCGGCTGCTGAAAGGTTTGAAAAACGAACAAGGGATGACGATGGACGAGGGACGATGGATGAAAGACGAGGGTTGGAAACGCTTTGCTCTGTCTATTTATTTGAAATGATATTCGGGATGGAATTCAATGCCTGCTATATGATAATAAATATATAATTTGGTTGTCCTGTTTTCATTTTTCCAATCAACCCTTTTAAGAAAGGAGAAACCGATGGCTCTGATTCAAACCGTCCAACCTGAAAATGCGGAAGGCAAAGCCAAGGAAATTTATGACACCATGCAAAAAACTGCCGGCCTAATTCCAGCCCCGTTGCAGCTGGCCAGCGCCAGTCCCTGGATGTTGGATATGGTATGGCAATCCGTCCAGTATTATACCCAGCATCCGAATCTGGGATTTGGCTTGCTTTCCACGATTCGTTATCTTGTCGCCCAGCAATATGATTTCGCTTTCTGCACCGGGTTCAATAAGAATTTTTTAATGATGCAGGGAATGTCGGAAGAAGACATCCAAAAAATCGAGGAAGATCCTCTCCAGGCGCCTCTGGAAGATAAAGACCGGGACATGCTGGCCTTTGTGATGAAAGCGATCAAGACACCCGATGCGGTTGAGAAGGAGGACATGGATCATCTGCACGAGCTGGGATGGACGGACAACGATATTCTGGATGCTTTGGCACACGGCACCAACATGATCGGCTCCAGCATTCTGCTGAAGACCTTTAAAATGGATCAGACGTGTTAGAACCCAACCCGGACAAGCCGGGATTGAATATTTATGATTGAAGACTGAAGATTTGTGGTAACGCTCTCCGAGGCGTAGGCGCTGCAACCCCTACGAGCAGGAGGCTTCGCTCTGTCTTTTCTATTTAAATCGATAGAATTGCTTAAATATTCAATTTTATAATAATTAAAATCTCATTATAAAATTGAGATCAAGCTGTTACAACATGAAGAGGGAAAATCATGCCGTATTTCAGCATCGAAACCAATCAAACGATTGATCAGGCATCCAACCGGGACTTGATGAAAATTTCAATGTTTGAATAAAATGATATATATCATTATTGTT
>JBAVYC010000541.1:0-5385 GCA_049698595.1 Desulfobacterales bacterium
GCGATCAATTATTTAAAAGAGCTTCATGGTCACTTCGGAGATTGGTCCACGGTGCTGGCAGCATATAATTGTGGAGAAACCAGGGTTTTGAGAATTATTCGGAGCCAGAAAATTAATTACCTGGATAACTTTTGGGATCTTTATGAGCGTCTTCCGCGTGAGACGGCTCGCTATGTACCAAAATTTATTGCAACTCTGCACATTGTAAATAATCCGGCAAAATATGGACTGGATAAAATTACAATCGATGCGCCATTAAAATCTGAATCTCTGACAGTTACAAAAATGATTCATCTTAAAAATGCCGCTAAAATAACGGGAATCGATCGAAAAATTTTGGAAGAGCTAAATCCTGAGTTAAGGCAATACATTATTCCCAGTGGAAAGTATGCGCTTAAAATCCCCGAGGGAAGCAAGCAGATATTGTTAGCCAACATTGATCAAATACTTCACTTAAATCCTGCCCGGGTGGATTACCTCAAACACCGCGTGCGATTCGGGGAAACCTTATCTCTGATCGCCCACCGCTATCGCACCAGCGTTTCATATATTATGCTGGCGAACAATCTAGAGCGTGCGAACCACATTGTCAGCGGCAAAACACTTAAAATTCCCTACAAAATAAAGCCTTCCGCGCAACCTAACATATGAAGTCAATATCTGGATTTTGCACGAGCCGGAGGACTTCAGATTCTGCGTTGCTGAGGGTTTGAAGTAAAGAACTACGACTTCACCCTCAGACGCCTTGACTCTGAAGCCCTCCGACTTTTGAAACGTTGGGGTAACTACTGACTTGGGTACTGGAAATCAGCATTTTATAACCTTTGAACCCCTGGTCCAGACCTCACATAACAAACTGCTGTGATGGAAATCCAATTCCATAAAATGTGAAAATAAGTCATAAACATTTCCCGTCCGTCGCACTCTCCGAGGCGTAGGATCATGCCACTACGAGCCGGAGGCCAGGGCGGACTTGAACCATCAACCCTGAACCTGGAGCCAATCATGATCAAGCCGATTTACCTGGACTACAACGGGACGACACCCCACGATCCGGAAGTCATCGAGGCCATGCGGCCGTTTCTGGAAACCGAGTTCGGCAACCCTTCCAGCGCCCACTGGTACGGCATCAAACCCAAACAGGCCGTGGAGAAGGCCCGCAGACAGGTGGCCGGTATTCTTAACTGCAATCCAGCCGAGATTTTTTTTACCAGCGGCGGCACGGAATCCAACAACCACGCCATCCTTGGGGTGGCACGGCGGTTCAGGGAAAAGGGAAATCATATCATCACCAGCAGCTTCGAACACCCGGCGGTGCTCGAGGTCTGCCGCTACCTTGAATCGGATGGGTTTCAAACCACCTACCTGCCGGTCGGTGAAGAGGGTCTGGTGGACCCTGCCGATGTGGCAAGGGCCGTCCGTCCCACGACCATCCTGATGACCCTTATGCATGCCAACAACGAAGTCGGGACCGTCCAGCCGATTGCCGAAATCAGCCGCATCGCCAGAAAACACGGCATTGTCATGCATACCGATGCTGCTCAGTCGGTGGGTAAGATGCCGACCGATGTCGAAGAACTGGGGGTCGATCTGCTCTCGGTGGCCGGTCACAAAGTGTATGCGCCCAAAGGCATCGGTGCCTTGTACGTGCGTGCGCCGTTGATGCCTGAAAAATTCTGCTACGGGGCCGGGCAGGAAATGGGGTGGCGGGGCGGAACCGAGAACGTGCTGGAGATCGTCGGACTGGGTAAAGCCTGTGAAATCGCACAGCGGGACCTGCAAAAAAACATGGCCCACATGAAATTTTTACGCGATCGGCTGCACGAGGGCCTATTGGGCCGGATTCCCAACATTCGCCTCAACGGTGACCTCCAGCACCGCCTGCCCAATACCCTGAGCATCTCCTTCAAAGGACAGGAAGCCAACCGCATCCTGGAAGACATCGGCCTTGAGGTGGCCGCATCCGCCGGCGCTGCGTGTCACGCCGATTCCGTGGAAGTCTCCCACGTCCTGGAAGCCATGGGCATCCCCCTGGAATGGGCCCAAGGAACCCTGCGGTTCAGTGTCGGCCGGATGACGACTGAAGCGGAGATCGACGAAACGATTCGGGTGGTGGCTGAGGCAGTAAACCCCAACCCGGACAACCTCAGCCGGTCATAGCGCAGCGGAGATCCCGCTTCATCGGGGAGTTGAAGATCGAAGCCGATTTGGTGCCTCTATATGTTGATGACCTTGTCGGCCAATTGCATGGCGGTAACGATATCCAGCATATTGGTCGTTTCACCGATCTGTTTTCTTTCCAGAAGATTGAAATGGTTGAGGCAAGTGCCGCACACCAATATTTTCAATCCGGCTTTTTCATATTCCTTGAGATCCTCCAGCACTTCCGAGCCGTCGATCGTCAGCTTGACCCCATTGTTCACGAATACCAGTCGCCACAGCTCGGGACCCATTTCCTTTAGCGTGCGCAGAAAATTCACCATCAGCGCCAAGCCCAACTCATCGTCTCCGAAGCCGATGCGGTCGGTGGCGCACATGACCATGATCCTTTTTGCCTCGGTCTGCTGTTCAGCGGATGGCTGCTTGGCAGGTGATTGGACCCGCTCTGCCGGCGCCGAATCACAGGTTCCGGTTACCAGGTAGTCATCCCCCCTTTGTTCAAGCTTCGTTTGAAAACCCTGGGACTCCAGGAACCGTTGAACATTCTGCTGGGACGCCGCGTTGTCGACAACAACTCTTACGCTATTGGGTCTTTCCTCCTGCAGCGCAGCCTTGGTTTGAAGGACCGGCGCCGGACAGGCCAATCCAAGGGCATCGATTTCTTTCATAAAAAATCTCCTATTTCAAATATCGTTGAGTGGTTGAAAAACATGGCCCTTTGCAGTCCCCGACTGACAACAATCAACTCACAACATACAAGTGTCGAGCCGACATCTCACATCACCCATATTTTCTCTTCCGGGCCGTTGCGTATTTCCCCAATCTGAGCCGCATCATGGATACCCTCATCTTTTAAGGCCGCAACGAGTTCATCGGCTTGATGACCCGCCACGCTGATCAGCAATCCGCCCGAGGTCTGGGGATCGACCAGGACATCCTGCCTGGACAGCGCCACCGTTTCCGCGAATTCGATCATCGACTCACGGAATTCCCTGTTTTTGTAAGCACCGGCGGGGATGAGCCCCATGGCAGCGAATTCCAGGGCTTCCGGAATCAGCGGCACTTGCATGGAAAAGACCCGCACGCTCATGCCGGATCCGCAGACCATCTCGGCCAGGTGTCCGAGCAGGCCGAAACCGGTCACATCGGTGCAGGCGCTGACATCAAAACTCGACATGATGCCGGCGGCAGCCCGGTTCAGCGAGGCCATCAAATGGGTTATTTTGTCTGTTAGATCCGCAGAAGCCATGCCTGCCTTGATGGCGGTGCTGACAATTCCGGTGCCGAGTGGTTTCGTCAGGACCAGGCGGTCTCCCGGCCGCAGGTTCTTTTTGGTGAGCACCCGGGCCGGATGCACGACCCCGGTGACGGACAGACCGTATTTTAATTCCTTGTCTTCGATGCTGTGACCGCCGATGAGAACCACGCCGGCTTCGGCGAGCTTGTCGAGCCCACCCTGTATGATCTGCCGCAGAACCGATAGCTCCATTTCCTTGACCGGAAAGGCCACCAGGTTCATGGCGGTCTTCGGTGTTCCGCCCATGGCGTAGACATCACTCAGTGCGTTGGCGGCGGCGATCTGTCCGAACCAGTAAGGGTCATCCACAATAGGCGTGAAGAAATCCACGGTCTGGATCAGCGCCAGATCGGCTGAAATTTTGTAAACACCGGCGTCGTCGGCCCGGTCCAAACCCACGAGGACATTCTCATCGGTCGGAAATACCATGCCGCACAGCGCCCTGTCCAGGTCCCCTGGAGATAGTTTGGACGCTCAGCCGGCCCCCGCTACGGTTTCAGTCAACCTTATTTTTTTATTATCGCCCATGGGTGTTCTCCTTATATGACTCTAATTTCAATCCGACCCGGCAAACGGGCAGGATAACTCAGCGGCATGATAAACGTGCTTTTGGCCGCAAAACGGACAAGGTTCGTTGAGTGCCACTTTCGCATCCAGGGACTTGTTTCCGTCTTTGTCGATTATGACGCCCCTGTTTTCAAATATTTTGAAATTCGCACTCTCAAATACCTTGTTTTGATTCGGGCAGATAAAAATAAATTTCATATCATTTGTTGACAGCGCCGAAAATAAGATCCTATTTTTCAAGGGGGCCAGCGATCGAATGGCTGCAGGCTTAATGGGGTGAATCGTCTTGGGAAATGATAAAAAAAACCACGACCGATGTCCCGCATTAAGGGAAATCGCCTTCGTAGCTTTTTTTTAACGTTCTTCGATGTCCGGATTGTACCCTTGCGGTGTTGAGACAATTTCTACTCTTCGAAAATGATTTTATGATCGACTAAATTCATCTGCTTGAGCTTGGCCCTGATTGTCTTTTGACTTCCAAAAATGTCAACTAATAAGAAACCGCCATCTTCCTGCGGTTCTAACAGGTCTACGGATTCTAAAATTAATTCTTTATTTCCACCTCTGACAATATATGCATTGGCTTCACACATCAGCGAATACCTCCTTTATTTTTTCATTAACAACGCACTGGACCATATGCGGTAAAGGCTCGTTCACCATACCAACCAGAATTACCGGTTCCTGGGTAAGCGGCAATAAAATCTTTTTAGCCGGGCCGGACATGACCGCTTCGGCCATTTTGGGTGTCACCTCGCCCAACATGGCGTTGGCCCAGGTGATCGAGATGGGGCCCACAATCAGATCGGCTGTGCCTACTGTATGGACAATGGCATTTTCACCGGACGCGCCGCGGTTGGCACCGGCTTTCAGCATTTGGGCAGTGGCAATGGCATTGGTCCCCAGACCAATTAATTCAACCGACTCTCCATAGGCTTGTTTCAGATATTTTATCAGTGTAGCGCCAATACCGCCACCCTGACCATCAATCACACAAATACGTTTCAACACAAGCGAACAACTCCAAATAACTAAAAAAAGCCACGAAGTATCAGGCTCCCCTAAGAGGAAACAGCAACCTTCGTGGCCTTGGATTTAGATATTTAAGTAATGGTTTCTGCAACCTATCTTCAGATAGATATTCAATTCTCTTACTAATTAGTCTTTATGATCCGGTTTGTCAATACTTTAATTTCAAGACCGGCCCCATGCAATCCTACACAGCACTAATTGAACGTCTCGGAATTTCTACAAATCGTTGGAAATATGGCGTTTTTTATGGCCATCCAAGTTAGGAAGCCACATGGAATGATGGAATAGTGGAATGTTGGAATACTGGGTATGAAAAGCGGAAAAAGATC
>JBAVYC010000542.1:0-2725 GCA_049698595.1 Desulfobacterales bacterium
GGTTAAAGGACAGGCACGCGACCCGGTCTCCGCGTCCGATGCCCAACTCCCGGCTGAGAAAATTTGCCATGCGATGAATGTCAGCGGCCATTTTACCATAGGTATAGCGCCGTTCCCCGATGATATCCACCAGCGCTTCTTTTTCGGGAAAAGCCCGCCCCCAGCGCCCGATCCAATCTCCGTAAATCATTGTTAAGTCTCCCTCTCCCCGCTCCCAGGCCCACGCCCCCATCTCATAACTACCGCGCCCCAGGCATATCCGATGCCGGCCGAAATCATCAGTACCAGATCGCCTTCCTTGAGCCGGTCTTCCTCCATGGCCAGTTCAAGGGACAGGATCTGGTCATTCTGGCCGTGATGGCCAAACTCTTCCAGGTAGCGGGTCTGTTCGGGCGCCAGACCCAATTGTTCCATCAGGTAATCATGGGCACTGCGCTTGACCAACAAGGTGGCCAGGTAGTCCACATCGGCCCGCGTATAACCCTTCTTAGCCAGAGCTTTATCGATGCAGACAAGCCAGTTGCTCAGACTCAATCTTTCCAGACGTTCCTTCATGCCGGCCGGGTCCAGAACGTCCAGATACTGCAGGCCCTTTTTCAACCCTTCGGAGGTCATCGGTTCGGCCGAACCGCCCTGGGGAACGTAAACATCCCAGGCAAAGGATCCGTCACTGATAAAATGGCTTTCTAAAATTTCATTTCCGGGGCAATTGCGCTGAACCACGCAGGCGGCACCGCCGGCCGCCAGGTAGTACATCCAGCGCACCCGGGGATTGGGATAATGAATCAGGTCCGAATTCCGATAGCCTGAGACAATCAGAACATTGTGGATGCGCTCGTCAGCGCGGATCATGTCCCGCGCCAGTTTGAAAGCGACCAGGGTGGTGCCGCAGCGCTGTTGAATATCAAAAGACCAGGCTTTTGTAAGACCCAGTTCTTTTTGAATCTTGGGCCCCACCGGCCAGTTGCGGTACTCCTTGATTTCTTCGCCACTCCAGATAACCAGATCGATCTGTTGATTTTTCAACCCCGAGTAGTAAAGGGCCTTGCGGGCGGCCTTCAGGCCCATGGCGACGGTACCGTCACCGGGCCCGGGCACATTTTTCTGATACCAGCCCAGCTTGGTGCGAATGATTTCGGCCGGAGTGTCGCACTGGGATGCGATATAGTCTGCATCATGATAGGCTCTGGGCACATATGCGGCCAGGCTCAGAATCCCGGCCGTGACAATCGGTTTGGACATGGTTACGGGCTCTTGGAAAATGCGTGTTTGCGTTTGGCGATATAGTCATTTACGGATCCGATGACGCCTTTAGGGAAAAATATGACGACCAGAATAAAGAGTGTCCCAAAAAGAAGCAGCCATCTCTCTAGCATACTATGCAGCAAGGTTGCCTGGGGCAAAAGGTCTTTGGCGACACTTTGAAGGTCCGGTAAAAAGGTCTGGGTAATCAACAAAAAGGCAGCACCCACAATCCCGCCGTAAAGCGTTCCCATGCCCCCGATGATGACCATCAGAAGAACGTTGAGCATAATCGCCATGACTTCAAGGCTCGACTCCGGGTTCACGTAGCCCACCCACATGGCATACAATCCGCCGATCAGAGTTGCCAGTAAACAGCCGAAGGTAATCGAAATGGCTTGAAAAATAAATGTTTTGTAGCCAAGTGCCACGGCCCGCTGTTCGTTGTCTCGGATGGCCTGCAATACCCGACCCAATGGCGAATGGGTGAATCTGAGCATCATCAAAAACAAAGCCAGACAGGTAAACAGTATTAAATAATAGGTAATCACGCGACCTGTGATGTCGATGCCCATAAATTCTCCCATATTGAATCCCACCGAAAAAATGCCGGGCATGCTGATGCTGATTCCGTCCTCGCCGCCGGTAAAATGACTGAGCTTGTTCGCCAGCACAATGGCCAACTCAGCAAGTGCCAGGGTTACCATCGCAAAAAAGATGGCCTTGACCCGCAAAGAGATAAAACTGATCAGCAGGGCCAGGATGGCGGCAACCACCGCCGACAGCAGCAGTCCGAGAATCAGATTGAGGTAGGTTGGACTGCCGTATTTCTCCAACATGAATGCGACACAATAAGCGCCGATGCCGAAAAACATGCCGTGTCCAAATGAGAGGATCCCGGTATACCCCAGCATGATATCAAAACTGGCGACCAGCGAAGCAAAGATGACAATCTTCATCGCCAGATCAACGGTTTTAAAGGCCGGAAATAAAAAAGGGACCAGTAGAAACAAGGCCAAAAGCCCTATTCGAAGATAAAAACTGCCGCTGCTGTATTGTCGCCTTTTTTCCTGATTACGAAAAAGCTGAACGGGTGTTTGATCTTGCATGGTCTTATTTTTCCAAGCTGGAATCTTAAATAAGTTTAATCTAGCTTCATACGAGTGCAGCCGCTGGCCTGATAAGCGGCCAGTTTGATCGAAGAAGAAAACTTAACGGCCTAAATTTACAATTTTCGTGCTCGGTTCTAAAATCGGGCATTGTTGGGTTTCGCATTGCACAATCGAACTGACAAAGTGTAGGTTGGGTTGAGTGAAACGAAACCCAACACAACCCGAGATAGGCTCAACCCAACCTACAGAATGCAAAGTTGGCCGAAGATAGAACCAACCCCCAATTTTCTGACAGAATCAACAGCATGGTCAGGATGGATATACTAATCCCAAAAAATCCTGACAATCCTGTAAATCCTGTCTAAATAAAT
>JBAVYC010000543.1:0-2034 GCA_049698595.1 Desulfobacterales bacterium
TCACAATCCATTGTTTCCCGGGGATTGAGTCGAATGTTACAGTTGCGGTGTCCATCCAGATGATACTTACCCTCCTGGGGATAAAACTCAAATGTACTCAAAAAGACGTCTGAGTCCCCGCTTTTAAGCGCTGATTTTATACCGGAATAGGATAACCGGGTATTAAGCAGATTGGCCTCTCTACCCAGATTCAGGGGTGAATGCGCGTCTGAGTTGGATACCAGCGTCAAACGATCCAGATCGGAAACCCGCCAATTCATCGGCGGGTCTGAAGAAAGCCCGGTTTCAGCGGCAAAAATATGAGGTGTCAGATCTTCAAAACATTCTTGGATGGAATTAAATCCGGATTTTGAACCCAAAATCGAAAACCATGGCGTCCAGATGTGCGCCGGAATCAAAAATGACCGATCGGATGTTTCTAACAAAATTTCCAGGAGGTTGCGGGCATCCAGCCCCAAAATAGGCCGACCGTCGGATTTTATGTTGCCGATCCTATCCAGTTTGGCGCTGAATTTTTCGGCAACCGCCAGATCCGGCACCAGGACCAGATTATGATTTTTTCTGGTTTTATCGTTTTTCTTATAAATGTTGCTGATTTCCGTGGACAATATAAAACGAACCAAACTGCGGCAGACGTCCGGAACCTGTGCATCACATACTTTGGCAATCTCATCTTTCAGTTTGAAGAGACCCTCTTCAGCGGGTTCCAGTTTTTCACAGATTTCCGAAAACCATTGCGGATAGGTAAAATCACCGGTCCCAACCACCGTAATCCCCTTTAACTGGGCGGCAATATAGAGGTTTTCAAGATCCAGGTTTTTAGCGGTAGCCCTGGAAAATTTGGAATGAACGTGTAAATCGGCAATGAATTTCATGAACGTCCCATGCATTGTTAAATGTGCCGGTATTTCTACAATTACGCCATTTGTGATCGAAGCGAACTGATTTGAGAATTAGCTTGTAACCTTGACCTAAACACGCTATATATCTATTTTTAATGGTTTTCAACACCATATATTGTATAGCGGGGCATCCACTTCGCTGCCCTTGCGCTTATAGTCGGTTGACTTAAGCGGGAGGTCGGCACAATTTATGTTGGGTTTGCCTGTTTTAATGGGCCTCAAAATTGTCGCAACCAATTTCAATCAGATAATTTCTCATAAATTTATTTTATTTATTGTTCCATGACCTTCTCAGCGTTCTCCCACCGGGGCGTAGGCGCTAGACCCCATAGGCCGGAGGCAGTGAACTCTGCGGTGGATTCTTGGGTTATTTCTAAAAATTATATAAATTCCGAAATATGTTATCATGAGTCTTTTTTCCGGTTCTGCATCGATTACCCGTTACAAAGTCCAGGGGAAAATTGAATCGTCGGTTTTGGAAACCGTTGCCAAGGGTTTAACAAACAATACCATTTCGGAGATCGACAACCAGATTCCGGACATGGCTGTGGGATGGACGTCTTTTGAAAAACCCTATCAACCTGATTTCAGTGGATCCTTATTTGTTTACGGCAACTATTTTGTGTTTTCCCTGCGAATCGATAAAAAAAATATAGCGCCAAAGATCTTGAAAAAACAATATGCCGTTGAGGCCGCCAAACGTCTGGCTGACAGTGGACGTGAATATTTATCCAAAACTGAAAAAAAATTAATCAAAGATCATGTTATTAATGCGCTAAGTTTACGCATTCCTGCGACTCCGAATATATATGATTTGGTATGGAATTACGAAGATTCAAGCGTGTGGTTCTTTTCCAACCTAAAAGCAGCCAATGAGGAGTTGGAAACACTTTTCTCAAAATCTTTTGAACTCTCGTTGATAAGAATGTTTCCTTACACGACGGCTTATTTGTCAGCAGATCTTTCGGATTCACAACGTGATGAACTGCAGAAAATATCTCCAACTCAGATGTTTAAATAGAACTTAAAGTGAACAGTTCCAGGTTCAGAGTTCAAGGTTCACGGTTAAATTGCCCTTAATAGTCTTCAACAACAAGATGACGCGTCAATCGGGTCGAATTCCATTTTTCAC
>JBAVYC010000544.1:0-18889 GCA_049698595.1 Desulfobacterales bacterium
CTTCGTCGGGATCATGGCATTCACTGCATGATTGTGCATCGGCATACTCATCCTCGCCGAGGGTATGGTGACAATCACCGCATGATATCCCGTAACCGGTGTCGGCGTGGTGGGTGCTGTGATCAAATAATACTTTTCCCGCCGTAACGTTAAACATTAATCTTACCGGTTGGTCGGGAGTTCCGGTGGGAACCGCCGCGTAGCACAACACCCCCACAAAAAAAAGACAAATTGCCAGACCATAGGCCAGCTTCAACTCAATTTTTGAGAACATAGCTTATCCACACCTTATCAACATTTAAATAATAGGTGGTACCACCTCAATTGAGTTTGACTCAATTGGGGAATCCATCACACCAAAAAACCAAGGTTCGACTACCATAATGCAGCAAACCTTTCAAGCTATTTTTAGCCGGGTCTGAATATCGTGATCATCGACCTGCTGTTTATGCAACGCTTATCCTGAAAACAGTGCAAAGACACACCCGATCAGGCCACCTCGGTCTCCCGGCTGAGATCCTTAATCACCCCTATTTCACCAGAGGCTTTATCCGGGTTGTAGCAGGTAAGACAGCAGTTCAGACAGCGGCTGCTCTCCCCGAGAGCCGCCTGCTCGCTAAGAACCTGATCGGCCTCGACAAATGACTGAATCCGCTCGGCCACCGGCAGTTCCGGCATGGGGGCTCTCTGGGTCTTAACGACGCCCAGCACCTGATCGAATAGGGTTTCACTGATCAGGTCTTTTTGTAACTCGAGGGGATCGGCGACGACCGGTTGGCCCAGGACAAACTGGTGAATCGAGCGGGCGGCCCGCCGGCCGCCTCCGATGGCGTCCACCACCAGACTCGGACCGGTGGCGGCGTCACCGGCGGCGAACAGGTATGGGATAGTGCTCTGCAGCGTTGCAGGATCAACTTCGAAGGTGTTCCAACGGGTTGTTTTCAGTTCCGCCAGCTGCTGCTGCATGGATTCGATAAAGGAGATATCCGGCGACTGGCCGATGGCCGTAATCACCATGTTGGTCTCAATTAACGACTCGGAGCCTTCAATGGGCACCGGTCTTCGTCTTCCGCTGGCATCCGGCTCCCCCAGCTCCATTTTTAAGTACTCAAGGTGGGTGGTGACGCCGTCTTCATCGCCGATGACACGAACCGGTGCAGCCAGAAACTGGAATTTCACCCCTTCCGCTTCGGCCGCTTCAATTTCAACCGGATTGGCCGGCATTTCATTGCGTGTGCGGCGATACACCAGGTTAACCTCTTTGACGCCAAGGCGGATTAAATTGCGCGTACAGTCAATTGCAGTGTTGCCGCCGCCGATAATGACGGCGGATCGGCCGGTCGGGATGGGTTCGCCGCCGGCCAGGCGCGAAAGAAAGTCGATGCCAGTGTAGCATCCCTGCAGCTGTTCGCCTTCCACCCGCAACGATGAATCCTTCCAGGCACCGATACCCATGAAAACGGCGTCAAAGCCCTCGCTGTCCAGCGTATCCAGGTCAAAATCCCGGCCGAACTTCATGCCGGTCTTGCTCTCGATACCCAGGTTGAGGATACCTTCGATTTCCCAGTCCAGCACCTCTTTGGGAAGCCGGTATTCAGGGATACCATATCGCAGCATCCCACCGTGTTTCGGCATGGCTTCAAAAATGGTTACCTCGTGGCCCAGTCTTCGCAGAAAAAACGCACAGGTGAGCCCGGCAGGGCCGCCACCGACCACCGCCACCCGTTTATTTGTCGGCGGCGCCAGCGCCACCGGTAATCTTTTACCGGAATTCATTTCAAAATCAGCGGCAAAACGCTTCAGCTGGTTGATGGAAACGGGGTCATCTTCGATGCCCCGTCTGCAATTAACTTCGCACGGATGGGGACAGACCCGGCCGCAGGCCAGCAGCAAAGGATTGCGTTCCCGAATGGTGTCGACGGCGCCGGCATAGTCGCCTTCACTGATTTGGGCGACGTATTTGGGAATGTCGATTTCGGCGGGGCAGGTTTGCCGGCAGGGGGCCAGGCGATCATCACGCTGGTTGAAATGCAGAATGCGCTGGGAGGCGGTCCTGACTTCCATCACTGACTTGGGACAGATCTGTTCGCAAATACCGCAGCCGACACATTTTTCCCTGTCCACTACCGGGTATCCCAGCGGGCCTATTTTTAAAGCATCAAACTGGCAGGCCCGCACGCAATCGCCGAATCCCAGGCAACCGACGCTGCAATCGCGCTGACCGCCGAAGAGGGCGGCCTGGGCGCGGCAGGTGTTCACCCCAACATACAGGAACTTATTCTCGGCCCGATCCCCGCCGGTGCATGTATTATAAGATTTAATCGGCTCCGCCATACCGACTTCCATCCCCATGACCTCGGCAGCCGATTGGGCGGATTCAGGGCCTCCCACCACACAGACACTGGGCAGGGCCTTGCCGGCCACCACCGCGACCGCCGCGGCGGAACATCCGGTGTATCCGCAGCCACCGCAGTTGGCACCGGCAAAGCACCCTTCTACTTTCTCGATCCGCGGATCTTCGTATACATAAAATATACGCGAAGCAGCTCCCAGCACTATGCCGCAGACTGCTCCCAATCCCAACATAAAAATCGTTCCTTCAATCATGGTGACTCCTTATATTGCTCAGGCCGGGTGCAGGATCGCACAACTTTCATCAGCTCACACCAGATTCTGTTTCGATAGCACAAACAGCCGATATTTTATTAAAAGGGGTCACATTATCACTTTAATTTTTTTATTTCAAGTTTAATGAAACGAATTTTTGCAAATTTTACACCCTTAAATAACGCTGAGAGAAAAGAAAAGGGGTCGCCAAAATGACTTGAGCTAAATTGGCTGCTTTCGTTATTCAGCCCAAGCCGCGGTAGTGTCGCTAAAAATTATCTCGATTTTGTTGAAAAAGTTGACATCGCCCATCTTGAAAATCCTGCCAAGGATATAAGCGGCGGATTTATTCTCGGCGGTGTTGAATTAGGAAAATATTTTGGCAACATATGCGGCGCAGCGATAACGGTCCGGTATAAGCGTTTTTCAGAGCAGATCAGCCGAAATCGCCGTTTGAAGGGTAGGGTTAATCGGGTTAAGAATAGAATAGTAACTAATGGGCGGCCCCTATGTTTTACCACCGCCATCCCTCCCTTTGCAGCAGGCACTCATCGACCGGGGGAGCTCCCTACGGGAAAAGTTCAAGATCAAAAAGGCCTTCCTGCTGGCTTCGTTTGTTCCGACAAACGTGTCCCTGCCGTAAAGGGCCCGGAATATCAAATTCACGAAGGTCCTGGGTTGATCAGGGCCTTTTTTGTGATGCCTTTAAGTTCCCTCCCTGTTGATTCCGAAAACAAAGGGCTCGCAGCTTAATTTTAAACTATCGATACCACACCTTTTAGCAGGCGAGTTTATCTTCCTTGCAGACCCCGCAAATTCGACAGGTTTCCACCCGGCAAGCCGGCGTCGTCAGCCCCTGCACGGCGCGCTGATATTCCCGCTGCAGAAAAGACTTTTTGACGCCGTGGTCGATGAAATCCCAGGGTAACCGCTCATCCGGGCCGCGCTCTCTGTAGACATAAAAATCCGGGTTTACGGGCACAGTTTTAAGGGTTTGGGGCCAGTTGCCCCGGTTGGCATGGGCCATCAACAGGATATCGGCAACCTTTCGATCGCCTCGGGACAGCAGCGCCTGGATATAGGCCCAGCGGGGGACATCCGAATTTATCCGCAGATTGGCCACCTTTCTCAATTCATTTTTGATTTTCTTGATTTTTGTCTTTAACACACCGACCTCATCCATAGCGCTCCACTGAAAGGGCGTAAACGGCTTGGGGACAAAAGAATTGAGACTGACGGTAATGTGCCCGATTTTTTTGCGGGCACGGCTGGACCTTAAAAACTGATGTTTGATCTTCTTGACAAGTTGGATAACGGCATCCACATCCGACCCGGTCTCGGTGGGCAGACCGATCATAAAATATAACTTTAAGTTAGGTATGCCGTTTTCCACCAGCGTCGAGGCCGCCGTCAAAATGTCTTTTTCAGTTAGTCCTTTGTTGATAACCCGGCGCAGACGGTCAGTTCCGACTTCCGGCGCAATGGTGGCTGTTTTAACGTTGCTTTGCTTTAAAGCCGCAAGCAGACCCGGTGTCAGTCGATCGGCACGCAGAGAACTGAATGAAATTCTGATGCCTTTGTCATGGAATTGCCCGCACAATTCTTCAGTATTCGGCAGATCGGATACCGCAGCGCACACCAGCCCGATCCGGTCGGTCAGGCGAGCACCCTGGTTTATGGACTGAGCGAGCTGGGAAATGGGGCGAAATCTTGGGGGCCGGTAGATGAACCCGGCGCTGCAGAAACGACACCCATGGGGACAGCCCCGGCCGACTTCAATCAAGAACGACCGCTCAAAGGTGGTATGCGGGGTTACCACCGCGCTGCAAGTTGCCGTCCGGCTTATATCTTTTAAGTAAACGCGCTTGATTTTCGCGGGTACATCCACCAGAGGTTCAAAGGCTGCGAGGGTGCCGTCATCGTGGTATCGGGGCCGGTAAAAGGCAGGGATATAAGCACCCGGGACCTTGTGAGCCAGGTTTTTTAATGCTGCTTCTTTGTGCGTGCGGGGTTCGAATATCTGGAAAAACCGGGGCAATATTTCCTCGGCTTCACCGAGGAGAAAACAATCGATAAACGCTGCCAGGGGCTCCGGGTTCAGGAAACAGGCCACACCGCCGGCAATCACAAGCGGATAGCGGTCGGCTCTATCGCCGGATTTCAGGGGGATTCCGGCGCTCGCCAGAATGTCGAGCAGATGGGGGTAGTCGTTTTCAAAAGAGATGGAAAAGGCAATAATATCGGCATCGGTAATGGGCCTGTCCGACTCCACGGTGGTCGGCCGTGGAGTTTCAGACGCATTATTCTCCGGTAGAAAAGCTCTTTCGCAGACAACATGATCAAAGCTGTTGAGAAGCCGATAGACGGTCTGAAACCCGAGATTGGACATGCCGACGTGATAGCGGTTGGGATACACCAGGGCAACGCTGGTTTTTCCGCGCCACTGTTTTCGAATGGTTCCGATCTCGGATTCAATTGATCGCTGAGCCGCTTTTCGGGTTTTTCGTACCATGTTGCCGGTTGTCGCCCACAAGTTGGCCGTTGCATATAAACCCCACCGCACCCCAGCGGTGCAGTAGATGATTTTACGCCATATGGTTTTGACGTGAAATGGCGTTTAAAATATATGCCTGCTTTCAGCTTTTTGCAACAGACCTCTAGCAACAGACAACAAACGTCATTAATCCGCTTTTCTTCTTAAAAATGTGGGAACATCCAAATCGCTGTCATTGATGACCGATCCTCCGGTGCCCCGGTAAATCGCTCCGGATGACTCGCCCACCGCCCTTTTATGCCGGATGAAGGTGGGCTCGTCGTAATCGATGATTTTTCCCAGATCTTCCGGTGTAATGTCTCTGATTTTTCCACGAAGCTGTTGGGCCGGTTGCTCGACAAACTCTTTTTCCTGGCCGATTCCGGTAGCGATTACCGTTACTCTCATTTCATCGCCCAGGTTTTCATCCACGGAGGTGCCCCAGAATATTTCCGCATCCTCACCGACTTCACTGTGGATGTACTCCGAAGCTTCGGCCACCTCTTCGAATTCCATGTCGCTGGTGGCGGTGATGTTCATCAAAACGCCTCTGGCTCCTCTGATGGGTACATCTTCGAGCAGTGGATGAGAGATTGCCTTGCCGGCGGCTTCGACTGCACGATGTTCGCCGGATGAAATACCAATACCCATCAAGGCCAACCCGGCCTTGGACATGGTCGTTCTGACATCGGCAAAATCCAGATTAACCACACCCGGCATCATGATCAGGTCAGTGATGCCTTTCACCGAATGGAGCAGGATTTCGTCGGCTCTGACAAACATTTCCATCAGAGTTGCTTTTTTGGATGCCAAACCCCTGAGCCGGTCATTGGGTATCGTGATGGCCGTATCGACCACTTTTTTCAGGGTATCGATGCCTTCTTCCGCCATCCTGGATCGTTTTTTTCCCTCAAAGGAAAACGGTTTGGTCACCACCGCCACTGTCAGGGCGCCCAGGTCTTTGCAAATTTCAGCAATGACCGGCGCCGCCCCGGTACCGGTACCACCACCGAATCCAGCCGTGATAAATACCATGTGACTGTCCGCAAGAGCATGTCTGATTTCTTCTTCATTTTCAAGGGCCGCATCACGGCCGACCTGGGGATTTGCCCCGGCCCCGAGGCCTTCGGTCATACCCTGGCCTAACTGGATCCGAATCGGCGCCTTGGATATTTCAAGAGCCTGGGCGTCTGTGTTGGCCGCTATGAACTTGACACCCTGAAGATTGGATGTGATCATGTTGTTGATAGCGTTGCCGCCCGCACCCCCGACACCAATAACTTTGATTTTTGCAGAATTTTCATTTTCAACATAGGTAAACATTTTTAGCCCTCCTACCGGTTTGAGTTAATGGTTGCTATTGATTGATTATTTGTCTGCGTCCATGAATCGCGACGCAATACGGTAATAGATCTGCCGGCCCCAGTGCTCAGGTACTTTGGGCCTTTATTAGACAACATCGTGAAACCACTTCTTCATGCGGGTCATGATACGATTGAAGATGTTTTTATCCCGAATCCTGAATTTTTTAGAATTTCTGTTGCGAGCGCCGTATAATACCAGCCCCACTCCGGTTGCATACATCGGGTTGTTGACCACATCCACCAGCCCTTTGATTCCCTGGGGTTTGCCCAGGCGCGTGGGTAAATGGAAAATAGATTCGGCCACTTCCGTCACGCCTGACAGCAGTGCCGTACCGCCGGTTAAAACAAATCCCGAAGGAATTATATTTTCCATTCTGGCCCGGAAAATTTCCCGGTGGGTTAACTCGAAAATTTCTTCCATGCGGGGTTCCAGGATCTCTCCAAGAATCTGCCGTGGAAGTTTGCGAGGTTCTCTGCCGCCCAATCCGGGTACTTCGATGGTTTCCTCACTGCTGATGTTGCGGGCAAGGCAGGTGCCATATTTCTTTTTTATCTTTTCGGCCTCGGCCTGGGGAGCCCGCAATCCCACGGCAATGTCGTTTGTCAGGTTGTTGCCGCCCAGCGCCAGCACAAATGTGTGTTTGATATTTTTCCCGGAAAATACCGCCAGGTCGGTGGTTCCTCCGCCAAGATCCAATAGGGCGGTGCCCAGTTGTTTTTCTTCGTCTGTCAGCACGGCCTCGCCGGATGCCAGGGATTCAAGGACGATATCGCTGACATCCAGTCCGGATCGATTGGCGCATTTTACCAGGTTGTGGGCCGATGCGACGGCGCCGGTGACGATGTGAATTTTAGCTTCTAACCGGACGCCGGCCATTCCAACCGGGTTTTGGATACCCGCTTCATCATCGACGATAAACTCCTGGGGCAATACATGGATGACTTCGCGATCCATTGGAATCGCTACTGCCCGGGCGGCATCGATCACCCGCTCGACATCGTTTTCAGAAATCTCAGATCCTTTGATGGCCACAATTCCACGACTGTTAAATCCGGTGATGTGACCGCCGGCAATACCGGCATATACAGAGGATATTTCACAGCCTGCCATGAGTTCTGCTTCTTCCACCGCCTTTTTAATCGATTCCACGGTGGATTCGATATTGATGACGACACCCTTGCGAAGCCCGATGGAAGGGTGGGTCCCGATACCGATGATATTGATATCGGACCCGGAAATTTCGCCCACCACCGCACAGATTTTGGTCGTTCCGATATCAAGACCCACAATAAGGTCCTCTTGTCGCTGCATTTACGTTCTCCTTGTGATCCCGCGAGCTTGCTTATTCCCGCCTCAGGGGGTTTACCACGACACGATTTAAATTATTTAAATCAATGCGATCAAAATCAGAACCGCTTTGCTGACGCTTAAGATACGAAAATAGATTTGCGAGCATATGATATTTGCCGTCATAATCGTCATAACCAAGATTTATGGTCTTGATCCGGTCAAAAGCGAGTAGGGTGAGACCGATTTGCCGGTCGACCCGAATCTGCCTGATAGAACGATTCGGTAGAATGCTGCCCTGCTGCCGGCCCAGCCGTAAGACGTTCATCACCGCTTTAAAGGGAGTTGTGCGTTCCCGGGCAATGTCACTTTCCGGCAATTCAGTCTGGCCGTATACGGGGGGCAGATCCAATACATTGAGACCGCTGACTACCGGCAGATCAGTCGGGTCAGATGCGTCCCAGGCTTTAAATATTTTACCCCCATGGTTGATCAGAAATTTTTTCCCAACATCGACCACCGCAAGCGGCGTATGTTCCTTAACCCGGATGCTCAGCCCGGATGGTATCTCCCTGCTGACCCCGGCTTCTGCGATCCAGGGGTGAGCCAGCAGCTGTTTGCGGACCAGCGACAGATTAACCGCCAGAATATTCATGCCCTTGCCGACCCGGGCCTGTTTTGCGATTTCTTTTTTGGATAACCGCTGCGTACCTTCGATGGTCAGCCGGCTGATTTTGAAATAGTCACACTGGGTCAAAATATCATGAACCAGGATGAAAAAGGCGGACATGGCCGCTACCGCAACCACCGCTACGATCAATTTGAAGCCCAGCAGAATGCGGCCTAAGAATTTAGACTCCCGTTTGGTTTTGGTGCTATTGCGTAAATTTTTTCGTGGTTTTTTGCGTCCGACCATTTTTTGCATACAAACCGTTTTAGTATTTTAGTTGACCAAGTTTAATGGAAAGATGGAATAATTTGCATAGTTCGTCACCTGCCGGCCGGATTCCGGCTTCAATGAAGTGCTTTCAATATGCCCATGCCCACCTTCCAGACATCTCCGGCACCCAGCGTCAGCAAGACGTCCCCCGGTTTTAAATTTTTTTTTAAATAAGCAACAGCGTCTTCCGGCCCCGCTGAGTAAATAACTTCTTTATGCCCGTGGGCTTTGATATCTTCGCATAACTTCCGGCCGGTTATGCCTTCTATCTGCTGCTCTCCGGCGGCATATATCGGCAATACCAGCAGAACATCGGATTGATAAAATGAGCGCGTGAAATCATCAAACAATGCCTGGGTGCGGGTGTAGCGATGAGGTTGAAATACGATAACTTTACGGTTGTCCGGCCAGCACTCTTCGATAGCCTGCAGAGTGGTTTTAATTTCGGTCGGATGATGCCCGTAGTCATCCACCACGGTAATGCCGCTCATCTCACCTTTGATTTCCAGCCTGCGTTGAACCCCTTCAAGCGTTTGAAGGGCACTTTCGATGGCAACCATGGGTACATCCAGCTCGACACCCGTCGCAATGCTGGCCGTCGCATTGTAGACATTATGAATTCCCGGCAGGTTCAAGGTGAATCGGCCGAGCATATGACCCTGATGGTAAACGCTGAAGCAACTACGGCGTTTTTCAAATTCCACATCACGTATCTGGAAATCAGCCTGGGAGCTCATGCCATAGGTGGTATAGCGTTTTTTGATTTTTGGAATAAGATCCTGGATCGATTCATTATCCAGGCACAGGATTGCCAGACCGTAAAACGGTATGCGGTCGATAAAGTCTAAAAAGACGGCTTTGATAGTGTCCAAATCCTGATAATAATCCAGATGTTCGCGATCGATATTCGTTACCACGGCAATGGCCGGTGAGAATTTCAAAAATGATCCATCACTCTCATCGGCTTCCGCAACGATAAAATCTCCTTTTCCCAGCACGGCATTGGATCCGATACTTTTCAATTTCCCGCCGATGACGACCGTCGGATCCAAACCGCCTTGCGCCAAAACCGAGGCCACCATCGATGTTGTGGTCGTTTTGCCGTGAGCACCTGCAATGGCCACACTGTATTTTAAGCGCATGAGCTCGGCCAGCATTTCCGCCCGCGGAATTACCGGAATTGAGATGCGTCCGGCGGCCAGTACTTCAGGGTTTTCCCGGTCGACCGCCGACGAAGTTACGACCACATCGGCACCGCTGATTTGTTCGGCACTATGTCCGGCGAAGATAATACCACCCAAGTCTTTGAGACGTTGGGTAATCTCGGAGGTCTGCAGATCGGACCCGGAAACCTTATAGCCCAGGTTCAGAAGCAATTCTGCGATACCGCTCATTCCGATGCCGCCGATACCTACGAAATGGATGTGATATTTTTTTTGATACATAGTAAGCGTTTGTCCGTTTGGCTCGTTGGCCGTTTTTAACCGGCCGTATAGGTCTTATAGGCCGTATAGGTCCTATACCGGCTAACGGGCCAGTAGCCGGTAGCAGTCATCCACAATATTCTTAGCTGCATCCGGTTTGCCGAGCTGCTTTGCCCTGGCGGACATATTCTGCAGTTCAGCCGGATGGGCAGCATAATTATTTAATTTTTCACTGAGAACTTTGCCGTTGAGGTCCTTTTCGATAAGCATTTCGGCAGCGCCTTCATCCGACAGGCTGCCGGCATTCAGTACCTGGTGATTGTCGGCCGCAAACGGGAAAGGGATGAAAATAGCCGGTTTGCCCAGGGCCGTGATTTCAGCAACCGTCGTCGCACCGGCTCTGCAAATAATCAGATCGGCCCGGCCGTATTGTTCGGCCATGTTATCGAAAAAGGCTTGAACCGTCCCGCTCACCTTGCTTTGCCGGTATGCTTCCCGGACCAGCAGCTCATCGGCCTGGCCGGTCTGATGAACAAAGTGCAAATGTTTTAAATGTCTGAGATGGTCCAGGGCCTCTATGACCGCCATGTTTATTTTGTGTGCACCCTGACTGCCGCCTATGATCAGAACCGTAAAAGGCTTAGCGTCGGATTCATTTTTTCTTATGTCTTTGGAACGATGGGTACTATCCAAAATATCTTGTCGGACCGGGTTGCCCGTCCAGCGAACTTTGCGGGGATCCATATGTGAGCGGGTATTTTCAAAGGAAATGTATACCCGATTTGCAAATCGGGATAAGATCCTGTTGGTAATTCCCGGCAATATATTTTGTTCATGGACTGCGATGGGAATCCTGCGCAGCCAGGCCGCGAAAACCACAGGTCCGGCGGAATAGCTTCCGAGGCCGACGGTCAAATCCGGGGAAAAATTTTTCAGAATCCGATTCGCTTCCAGAATCCCCTTGGGAATTTTGGCGACTGATTTGATCTGATTCCACAACCCCCGGCCTTTAATGCCGGCGACTGTGACAGTTTGAAGCGGATAACCCGTTTTTGAAAGCACCGATCTTTCCAGTGGGTTGCCGGTGCTGACAAAAATGATTTTGCTGGCTGGATTACGGGTCTCAAATTCCTGCGCAATGGCAATTCCGGGAAATAAATGGCCTCCGGTACCGCCACCGGCGATGACGATGCGGAGCGGGCGACCAGGTGGTTCTTTAGAATTACAATAACCAGCACTTGATGTTTCGGGAACATTATGGCCTGCAGCTGAAAGCTGAAAGCTGAAAGCTGAAAGCAAAGAGGTTCCTATGCTTCCGTTCTTTGCGCTTTGCGCTTTGCGCTTTGCGCTATATATTTCATATGTCGAGCTATTAATCATTGAAATACGATTTCTTTTAGAGGAATTTTCTATTTGTTTGTGCTTGCACTTATATTCATTAATATTCCAATGGCTGCCATATTCAGCAGCAAAGAGGTCCCGCCGTAACTTAAAAAGGGCAGGGTGAGCCCTTTGGTCGGCAGCAGGCCCAGGGTGACTCCCATGTTGATACAGATTTGAAGCCCCATGGCCGTGGTCAGTCCAAAGGACAGCAGTGATCCAAATGTGTCGGGTGCATTGCGGGCAATTATAATGCCTTTCACGAGAATCAGCCCGTAAAGCCCGATGATAATCAGAACACCTAAGAGCCCGACTTCTTCACCGATAACTGCAAAGATGAAATCCGTATGAGGCTCGGGAAGATAAAATAATTTTTGATAGCCTTTTCCGATCCCCACACCCCATAATCCACCGGTGCCGAATGCCATCAAAGAATGGACGACCTGGTAGCCTTCACCTGCCGGGTATTGCCAGGGATCAAGAAAACTCAAAATTCTTTTTACGCGGTACTCAGCGTTGATTAGAAAGTAGTAAGCCACCGGCAGCAACGCGATCAGCGAAGTGAAAAGATGAAGGCTGCGAACGCCGCCGACAAACATCATCAGCCACGTAACCGCTGCTATGATGAGTATGGACCCAAAATCCGGCTGTTTGAATATGCAAACGGCAAATGCCCCGAAGACCAGAACGTGGGGCAGAAATCCGACAGAAAATTCCTTTATTTTTTCCGCCTTTTTTTCCAGTGAATAGGCCAGAAAGACCACCATGGCAAAACGCGCAAATTCGGACGGCTGAAACGAAAATGGTCCCAAACGCAGCCATCTCGCCGAGCCGCCGGCCGAAAATCCGAAGTCGGTGACTTGAATTGCAATCAAGAAAAGGAGGGCCAGGGCAAGCAAAGGATACGTCAACGGTCGATACCATCGATACGGAAAATGCCGGCAGATGACCAGAGCGATGATTCCCACCAGGGCAAAAAGGGCCTGTTTTTTCAAAAACAGGTAGTCTGAACCGAATTTTTTTAATGCCACGGCGGAGCTGGCGCTGTAAACCATGACGATGCCGATCCCAACCAGAAAAAGTACCGGAAACAGCAACTGAATGTCGTAGGCCGCAGTTTGGATTGTGTGCTTTTTGGCGCTCATGATATCTGCAATTTGAAATTTTTGACGGCTTTCCTGAAATCTTCACCGCGTTGTACATAATTTTCGTACATGTCAAAACTGGCACATCCGGGAGACAGCAGAATCACATTGTCCGGAGAAACAACCCGATAAGCCTGCTTGACGGCATCCGCCATGGACAGCGCCAATGTCGTCGGCACGGTATCTCCCAGAGCTGATTGGATACGGGCTGCGGCTTTGCCCATGACGATGAGCTTTTTGGTATGCTGCGCTAAAACCTCTCTGAGTCCCTGAAAATTGCCGCCTTTATCCAGGCCGCCCATGATCAAAACCACCGGTTTTTTAAAACTTTCGACGGCCTTGATGACGGCATCGACATTGGTTGCCTTGGAATCATTTATAAAATCAACGCCGTGCATCGTGTCGATATGTTCCAGCCGATGCGCAGTTCCTTGATACCGGTTCAGTGCTACCTGGACTGATTCCGGTGATGCGCCGGTTGCCAAGGCCGCCAGAGCCGCGGCGGCAGCGTTCTCCAGATTGTGGCGGCCTATCAGTTTTACTTTCGACACGTTTAAAGACTGCCGGTTGCGGGATGCTAAATGCGCCAGCGGCCCTCGATCGTCTCGTTTTTTTGATTCATTGAACCGAAACCGAATGCGTTTTCCGTTATTCACAGCGCCTTCTTCTTTATCGGCGAGTGTCGGATAGTATAATCTTGTGCTATCAAGTGGCTCGCTAAGGGACCGCACCACGGGGTCCGAGCCGTTTAACACGGCAATATCGCCCGGTTGCTGATTTTTAAAAATCCGAATTTTGGATGCGGCATAAGCCTCAAAATTCTGATAGCGATCCAGATGATCCGCAGTGATGTTCAGCAGCACACCGATTTTCGGTCTGAACGTGTCGATGGTGTCCAGTTGGAAGCTGCTGATTTCGGCGACGATAAAATCCGCCTTTTGCTCTGCATCCACATAACCAATCAGGGGACTGCCGATGTTGCCGCCCACGAAAACATTGAAACCGGAATGCGTCAGCATGCGGCCTAAAATTTCGATAGTTGTGGTTTTACCATTGGTGCCCGTGACCGCCAAAATGGGCTCTTTGATAAATCGAGATGCCAGTTCTATTTCGCCAATCACCGGGATGCCGTTTTCTTTTGCCCGCACTACCGGCTTAATCGTGTGGGGAACTCCCGGGCTCATAACAATGAGGTCTGCCTTTGCAAAGGTTTGGGATCGGTGACCGCCCAACTCCATGGCGATGCCCATTTCTTGGATTTTCTGGGCCCGGGCCCCTAGTGTCCCCTCGGTGGCCTGGTCGGTTGCAATCACCACCGCCCCCCTTTTTTTCAGGAAGCGGGCAACGGCGATCCCGGTTACGCCGAGTCCGACCACTATAACTTTTTTGTTTGCAAGCTCCATTTTTAACCGTCTCGGAGTTTCTAAAACTCAAAGAAAATATGGTGTATTTTTTGAGGTTTGAGTTTGTTACCTCGATTATGGAGTAATGGAATATTGGAATGATGGAATCGTGGAATATTAAAGGATGTTATTCCATCATAATTTTTCGCGAAGACGAATTTTAGCATTAAGCCAACATGCCAGTATCCCAAAGCCCATTATTCCAATATTCCAGAATTCCAACATTCCTACCCGCTATTGTCCAAACCGACCGCTTCGCCCTTGCCGGCAGGAGGGCAAGGCCTGAGCAAGAGCGAAGGCGGCCGGAATTTGGCGATTGATAATTTAAAATATCCATTATTCCATCACTCCATTACTCCAGAAGCATAAAGCTTAAGAAAATATAATTAAGGCAATTCGTGATCATAGGCATATTGCTACCTTAATTTTAAGGTACTCATGGCCAGCAGGGCCAGAGCGATGGCAATGATCCAGAAACGAACAATCACTTTGGGTTCCGGCCAGCCTTTTAATTCAAAATGATGGTGCAGAGGCGCCATCCGAAAAATTCTCTTGCCGTGGGTCATTTTGAAAAATCCGACCTGGAAAATCACGGATAGGGCTTCCATGACAAACAGCCCGCCGACGAGCACCAGTAAAATCTCCTGTTTGGTAATGACGGCGATGGTTCCCAGAGATGCCCCCAGGGAGAGGGAACCAACATCTCCCATGAAGATTTGAGCCGGGTAAGCATTGAACCACAAAAATCCGAGGCCGGAACCGGCCAGTGCGCCGCAGAAGATGGCTAATTCACCACTACCGATCACATGATTAATTTGAAGATAATCAGCAATTTTGGCATGCCCGGCCACATACGCAAAAATCATGTATGTGGACGCTGCAATGATCACCGGACCGATGGCCAGCCCATCGAGACCGTCAGTGAGATTGACTGCATTGGACGCCCCGACAATGACAAATGCTGCAAAAATGACGTAACCCCAACCAAAGTCCGGGGAGATATTCTTAAAAAACGGTATGGTCACCTGGGTTGAGAAATCCGGACTGGTGTAAACCAGAATGCTGGTGACCAGGGCGACAAGCCCTTGCAAGGCCAGTTTTTTGCGCACGGTTAGGCCTTTGCTTTGTTTTTTGATTTGCATCAGATAGTCATCGATAAATCCGATTAATCCATTGCCGATGATGACAAACAGGACGATCCATACAAAATAATTGGTCAAATCACTCCAAAGAAGTATGGATACGGTAATGGATACAATGATCAACGTTCCACCCATGGTCGGCGTACCGGCTTTGCCCAGGTGGGTCTTGGGACCGTCGTCCCGGATGTACTGACCAACCTGCATGGCGCTCAGTTTGCGGATCATCCAAGGTCCTAAAAGAAAGCAGACGAAAAAAGCCGTCAAACTGGCATATATCATCCTGAACGTAATATAACGAAATACGTTAAAGACTGAAAACGTCGTATGCAGTGGATATAGCAGGTGGTAGAGCATCGTTTATTTATTGGTTGCGCTTAATTAAATTTTTGGGAGAACAATTTCTTTCCCTGCCGCGGTTATCAGTTATTCGTTATTAGTTATTGGTTAATCATTATTGGTCATTCGTTATTGGTTATAGGATTCTATCGACTTTACTCGCTGCTGGCCTGCGACGAGCTCAGCCGAGTCGAAGCCGTTCCCGTAAATAACTTATAACAATTAACGATTAACTTACCTTCTCTCCCGCCCACTCCTGAAGTTTTCGGACCACTTCTTCCATGGTCATTCCGCGGGAACCCTTCACCAGCAGCCAGTCGCCGGGTTGCAGCCAATCTTTCAGGTCTTCAACGATTTCAGCATGGGTGCCTTCAAAGGTCTCGGTCGGCGGCAGGCCCTCATCGTGGGCACCGCTTGTCACTTCAGCGGCAAACTCACCATATGCGTATAACCGGCTGATACCCGAGCGGACGGCCCGGGCGCCGACGTTGCGATGAAGTGATGGCGCCTGGTCGCCCAGTTCAAGCATATCCCCGATCACGACGACGCCCCTGGCGCCGGCCCGCATTGTTTTGAGCATTGCAAAGGCGGCTTTCATGGATTCCGGATTGGCGTTGTATGTATCGTCGATCAGGTTGATGCCACCGGCCATATGCTTGACGTTCATCCGACCGGATACCGGTTTGAATGCTTCGATACCGGTTTTAACGGTCCTGCAAGAAAGACCTATTTGGTGACCGACGGCCGCTGCCGCCAGTGCATTGGAAACCATAAAACGGCCGGGAGAGTTTAAGCGGACTGAAGTGCTTTCGCCGGCAAAGATAAGTGTAAATGAAATTGTATCCTTGGTTTCATTGACATCTTCGGCTCTGATGGTCGCCTCCCGGGACAGTCCGTATAAAATCACTTCCGCTTTTGTACTTGAGGCCAGTTGAATCACACGTGGATCATCGGCATTAAGAATTGCTTTGCCGCCGGGTCCGAGACTTCTAAGAAGATCGCCTTTTTCCTGCATGACGCCTTCAATGGATCCCAATCCTTCCAAGTGCGCCGGACCGATATTGGTCAGGACACCGATATCCGGCGAGCATATTTCAGCCAGCCTCGCGATTTCACCGGGATTGTTTGTGCCCAGTTCCAAAACCGCCCATTGATGCTCGGTTGATAATCCGAGCAGGGTTAAGGGCAACCCGATTTCATTGTTGAAATTCCCAACAGCCGTCAGGGTGTCATACTGCCGATCTAAAATCGCGGTGGTCATCCGGCGGGTGGTGGTTTTGCCATTAGACCCTGTAATGGCAACCACGGATGCCTGTGACCGCAGTCGGTTAAACGCTGCGATGTCTCCCAATGCCCGGGTGGTGTCTTCAACCGCGATACAGACGACATCTTTTGTATTCCACGCCGCAATGGGCATTTGTTCAACTTTATGGCGGCTGATTATAAGACCGCGCACTCCCTGGTCGACGATATCCGAGGCAAATGAATGCCCGTCATGGACATCTCCGGTGATGGCCACAAAGGCTTCACCGGCAGAGATGTTACGCGAGTCAATAGAAACCCCTGAGAACGGACGGCGCAAATCTCCGCACAAAAGCTCACCCCGGGTGGCTGCTATGATTTCTGCGGCCGTCCATGGTATGGGTTGTGAATTGTTCAATACATTTTGCCCGCTAATTTTGATACTTCGTTGTCAATATCCGGCATCAAGAATCCAGATTAGCCAAAGCCTTTCTGGCTTCCTCGCGATCATCAAACGCAACGACCGCGGTGCCCAGGATCTGATAGGTCTCATGGCCCTTGCCGGCTATCAGTACGGCGTCCCCAGGCCTGGATGCCAGAATTCCCAGCTCGATGGCATGGCGTCGATCGGGTTCGACGGCGTATCCCTTTTCCTTAAATCCTGTTTTCAGATCGATTGTTGAATATACGAGACCGCCGGACTGTCCGACCCCGGGTAAAATTTGATCGATGATCGCGGCCGGATCCTCTGTGCGGGGATTGTCGGAGGTGACGATTGACAAATCGCAGAGTCGTGCGACGATCTCCCCCATCAAGGGACGTTTTTTTTTGTCCCGGTTGCCACCGCACCCAAAAACACAGATGATTCGGGCCGGCGCGATTTCCTTTAAGGCCGATACGGTATTCTCGAGTGCATCCGGTGTATGCGCATAGTCTACATAAATATATCGCCCGGTGCTGTTTTCTATGGGTTCAAGTCGACCGGGTATGGCAGATAATGCTTCAATCCCGGCTTTAATCGTATCGGACGTAATGTTCATAGCCGTTGCGACCCCGGTCGCGCTGAGAATATTTTCGACATTGTGTACCCCCACGAGGGGAGTTTTGAAATTAAAACTCCCCCCTGGGGCGGCAACCTTCCCATCGGTGCCAGTCAGATTGCATCGGATATTTTCAGACTTTATTTCGCAATCGGGCGTCGCTCCTGTTCTCACCACGGACATCGGCAGCGAATCCGACAGTTCTCTGCCCCTGGCATCAGCGCAATTGATGACAGCCGAGGCGTTTTCTTTCTTTGGTCCAGTGGTAAGATATTCGCTAAACAACCTTTTTTTAGTGGACCAGTACGCTTGCATGTCGCCATGAAAGTCGAGATGGTCCTGGCTCAAATTCGTAAAGACGGCGATGTCAAACCAGCAGCTTTTGATACGGTATAAATCCGTGGCATGGGAGGAGACCTCCGCAATCACATGGGTGACGCCAGCGTGCCGCATCTCCGACAGAATCCTCTGAAGATCCAGGGATTCAGGCGTCGTCATGGGATTGGCAAAGGTTTTTTCCCCATAGCGATAGTTTATGGTTCCGATTACACCGACCTTAAAATCGGCCTGTAATAAAATGCTTTCAATTAGATAGGCGACGGTGGTTTTGCCATTGGTTCCGGTAATGCCGATCAACGTCAGGTCCCGGGACGGATGGCCGAAAAAACAGGCCGCCAGATCGGCCAGGGCGATGCGGGTATTGGCTACCTGGATGACGATCGACCGGCTTTTGGGGGATGCGGCCCTGATTTCATTCAGGAAGGGCTGAGGAGGTTCTTTCTGAGCGATAAATGCTAGGGCTCCTCTTTTAAGAGCCTGCTGCATATAATCATGACCGTCGGCAGTTTGCCCCTCAATGGCGACAAACATACCGCCCGGTTGAACCTCCTGGGCCCTGTAGTGAATTGATCCAATGTCTGAATCCGGCAAGTCCGCATAGCGCATAGCGCATGTCGCATGTCGTTTACTTTCATTACTCTTTGCATTTTGCGATCTACGCTCTGCATCTAGAGTGCATATCCTAAATGTGCCAATCGCTTTAAGC
>JBAVYC010000545.1:0-15564 GCA_049698595.1 Desulfobacterales bacterium
ATAGTGCTGTAATCTTTTAAGAGACGAATGAAAGCCGACCTATTGTTATCCCATTCAACCTTGATTTTTTTTACCAGACGAATATATTTTGACAAGTGATAATAATTCATAGATATTGACCCCGGAGACCTGGACTTCCGACATCATCAAATAGTCTTAGAAAACGGCTAATTCCGACCTGGTTGAATAGTTTACGGGTTGAACGGTTGATTAGGTAAATTATAGTCATAATTTTAGAATGTTTCGGTAGTTGCTTAAAGATTTTGAGGACACAGATTTGCACAGATAACCACAGATTAGTACAAAACGCCTGGCGGCGGAACCTGTCCAGACATATGTAGCTGCTTGCTTGGCAGATGTCCTATCTCGCCGAAGGCGAAACAAACTTTCTTTTTTTAATCCGTGTTAATCCGTGGTCATCTGTGTCCTAATTGTCCTTTTGAAACATGAAGTGTCCAATTACTTTGCAATTGGAGGATAAATATATATTTACAAACACTTAACCAATCAACGATACCTGTAATTAGAGAAATAAATGGATATAATTGCACGCCTAAACCAACTGATGGAAAAAGGCGAAACCGTCTGTCTTGCCACGGTTATCGCTTCAAAAAACCCGGATATTGCCGTAGGTGGGAAGGTTATCGTTTTGGGCGACGGATCAATGGAGGGGAAATTAGACGCCGGACAAACGGAACTGAGATTACGAGACCTGGCGCTACCGATCCTCAAAGAGAAAAAAAGCCGCGCAATTGAGATCGAAGACGGGGTTCACGTCTTTTTTGATGTTCTTTCATCTGAAAGCAGGTTGCTCATATGCGGCGCCGGTCACATCGCCCTGCCCCTGGCGCGTTTTTGCCGTGAGGTGGGCTTTAAAGTCAGCGTCCTTGATGATCGCGCCGATTTTGCCAATCCGGCCCGTTTCCCGGACTGTAATACCATCACGGAAGAATTTGGTATTGCTTTACCTGATTTTCCAATGAATTCTTCTACCTATGTGGTGGTAATCACCCGGGGTCACGAACACGATGTTGATTGTTTGCTGGAGATCTTAAAAAAAGAAACAGCCTATATCGGACTTATTGGGAGTCGCCGCCGGGTTAGTTTTGTACTCGAGATACTGGCGAAAAAGGGTTTTCCCAAAAAACGTCTGCAGGAAGTATTCACCCCCATCGGGACTCCCATCGGGGGTGAAACCCCCGGAGAGATAGCGCTTTCCATCGCGTCCGAGTTGGTGTGCGTGCGCCGGAAAGGGCCCCATCAGGCCCGTTTACTGCGGGCTGCTGTAGGAATTGACCGATGACCGATCAGGAAATTTTTCAAAAAATTGCCGAACTGAAAGATCAAGGCAACCAAGTCTGTCTGGCCACCATCGTTACCGCGGCCGGGTCGACCCCGCGGGAGGTTGGTGCAAAAATGATTCTGTGTGCCGATGGGACGGTTTACGGTTCTGTCGGCGGCGGATGCGGTGAAAATCAGGTAAAAAGTGCCGCTCTTCGTTGTCTTCTCACCACCCAAGAAACCGAATTCATCGAGGTCAGCCTCTTGGATGACTTGGGCACGAAAGGCGGAGATGTGTGTGGCGGGACGATGCAGCTGTTTGTCGAGAAGGTCTAGCTGGTCAGGCTCTTATCGGGTGTTATCTGGCAAAATATTGTAAGGTACGTAAGGTTTCGGTGTTCAGCATTTACAAAATCACAAAATACAAGCACCAAATACCAAACAAATCACAATGACCGAAATTCAAAATCCCAAACAATTGGTTCTTATATCTTATTTGAGATTTGGATATTATAATTTGGGAATTATTTATTATTTGGTGCTTGTAATTTGTTATTTCCGGCTTGTCCGGGTCAGAGTTTATAGAATGACTGCAGCATTCCGAAAATCGACGATATGGGCATTCGCCATCGGGCTTATATGTTGTGCGCCTGGGATTTCAGACGCTGAAAATCATGCCCTTCTCATCGGCATCGGCAACTATAAGCAAAGAACCCTTGAGGGACCCGCTTACGATGTGGCAGCGCTTACCAGAGTGCTCACAGAGCACTATGATTTCATGAGGAAAAACGTCCGCACGCTGGTAAACCAGGCGGCCGGTAAGTTCCGCATCCTCAGCGAGATGCAGCGACTGGTGCAAATAAGCCGTCCCGGTGACCGCGTGTTTATTTACTTCAGCGGACACGGCACCAGTCGCCGGGATGAGCTGCTTTCACTCCCTTTGCCGCATGCATCCGGGGCCCTGGTGCCGGCCGATTTTAAGTGGAATTCAAACCAGTCGATCGAAACACAGGTGTCCCAGCTTATTGTCGGCAAGCGGGATTTACAGCCAATTCTGGCGCAACTCGATCAGGACAAACAGGTTCTGGTGGTTTTTGATACCTGTTTTTCCGGCAACACCGTGCGGGGAATTGGAGAATCAGAGTCAGCGGGCCTGGACCGCTACATCTCCCTCGACTCAAAGAGCGTTTTCAGTGAGGAGCATCATATCGGAAGCTTTGCTGAAAACTTGAAGCCCGATGAACCCTATCCCTATCAAAACACATTTTATATTTCAGCCTCGACTGAAAATGAAACTGCTAAAGACATCCGCTCAGATTTACTCTATTTGTACCCGACCATCGACGGCAATCCCCACGGTGTTTTAACGGATTCCCTGTTGAGAGTACTGGGCGGACAAACACCGGTAGATACCAACAACGATGGCCGCTGGAGCCAGATCGAAGTCTACAAAGCCGTTCGGTCGGAGGTTCAGCGACGATTCAGGCAAACGCCCCAGGCACTACCCAAAGAAGGCGCCAATGCTGTCCAGCTCTACGACCGTAGTTTTTTTGTGCGCTCGGCCGGCAGCCTTCCCTCTGCCGACGAAATGCCGTCCGGATCGAAATCAGGCCTGAATATCCGGGTAGCAGATGATCTTTCGAACCTGAGAGCACTCGTTTCAAAAATAGGAGGGGTCAGGATCGTGGAGAAAGATCCCGATCTGATACTCGTCAAAGAAAAAAGTGATATCGTCCTGGCCCTGCCGAATCGTCATCTGCTCTGCCGTTTTACATCTTTTGAGTCCCAACGGGTGCTGGATCGCATTCGGCGCCATCTGAACATCCAGCCGTTGATCGACCTGTCTTATCCCAAACAGCAGTTTAACGTATCTTTGGAGCTGATCGGGCCCTACCAGAAAAGCATTATCCGGGAAGATGAACGGTTTGGTTTTGAAATTCATACCGAAAAAGCGGTTCATGTGCTCCTGATCGACATCGATCCCGCCGGCGCCGTACATGTTTTGTATCCTATTGACAACACCGAGCTGCAGCCGATTGCTCCGGGGGCGAGAAAAATCCTGGCTGGAAAATGCCGGACCTTTTGGCCTTTTGGGACGGAGACCTTGAAGTTATTTGCATTTTTGAACAGGCCTGCTGAGCTTGAAAGCCTCATGGGCCGCCAGGATCTTTATCCCGGTTCTCCGGGATTTGAGACCCTGGAGAAAATGGTTGGGATCCGCCGCCGGACGTATACGGATGCACTTGTGGGAAATGACGCCGCCCAAGCTGTGCTGCAGATTACCACTTACGCCGGGGGCAGGTTGGATATGAGAAGGAAATGATCTAAAATTTGAAATAAACTAAGTTGCGCTAAAATTGTGCTATTCTGCCAATTTTATAAAGACGGAAAGAGCGTAGCGATTCCTTAATTTTAGGCAATTTAGATCACTTTAGACATTCTTGTAAAGGGAATCACCCGTGCGAAGAATACTGATGATTTTGATTGTTATCGGGACGATGGGACCACCCGGTTTACATGCCGACGGTTATATACAAGGGTATTCTTCGTCCTACGCTCTGGTTGTCGGAATAGATAAATACCGGCGTTGGCCGCATCTCGAGTATGCCGTTAAAGATGCCCGCGAAGTGGCCGCTTTGTTGAAGACCCGGGGCTTTCAGCTGCACATGCTGACCGACGAAAATGCCACTGGCACCAATATTCTTCGCGAACTGGACGCCATCGAAAAATCTGCCGATGTCAATTCCCGGGTCGTGGTCTATTATGCCGGTCATGGCCAGACTGAGGACCTGCCGGGGGGGGGCGAAAGAGGCTATATCGTGCCGGTCGATGCGGATACTTACAACTGGAAAGGCACCATGCTGGCCATGAACCGGCTGAATCAACGAATCCGGCAAATCAAGGCCAAGCACATCCTGCTGGCTTTTGATGCCTGTTATTCCGGGTTGGGACTGACCCGGTCCATAAAACGGCAGCCGGAGCAGGATTCCACCTATATTCAAAAAATGATGCAATCCAGAAGCATTCAAATCCTGACCGCAGGCAGCCGTTCGGAGCAGGCCATCGAGGCCGAAGGCCATGGGCTGTTTACGGAAAATCTGCTGGCTGCCCTGTCGGGTGCCGCAGACATCAATACCGATGGATATATCACTGCCACCGAAATCTACGCCACTCTGCGTCCGAGCGTTACCCAACAATCCTACAGCCGTCAGACGCCCCAGTTCGGATATATTGAAGGCAACGGCGACATTATTTTCTACAATACGGTCCGAAAAGCAGAAACTTCTGCCATTTTAATCAACTCTCCGATCGACGGAATTGATGTGTGGGCCGGCAGCACCGAGATCGGGCGGCGGTTGCCGCCCGGCCGGCACCGACTTGCGGCCAATGCCGGGCATGCGATCATCATTGTAAAAAAAGGCAGTCAAACCCTTTTCCGTAAACGCGTCGAGCTGCAGGCGAACCGGGAATTTTCAATCCAACTGCCTGCCACTGCAGATAGTGTACCGGATCGCCGGCCGTTTTCAATGCTCACCATCGACCATCCTAATATTGAAAATTATTCAAATTCCATCGCTTATGATCTGGATGGAGACGGCCGGGAAGAGATTATTACCGCCTCGGGCAACCGCCTGTATGCCTTGAAGCCTGACGGTTCCTTATTCTGGGAAAGAAAGTTCAATTTTCCAATTATCTTAAATCTGATTGATAATTGGAATAATCAAACGGCCATCGGATTATCGGCGATTAAAAATAAAGAAGCACTGCTGCTTCTGCTAAACAGCCATGGAGAAATAATCTGGCGCAATGACCGGAAAATCACTCCACGCAGCCAGGTTATATCCGCTGTCCGGGAGAGAATCGCCCAACTGGCCGATATCGATCAGGATGGTTATGAGGATGTTCTCGCCATTCGCGAGGCCGGGTCCGGATTGAAATCCCGTGGCATTATTCTGTATGACCGCCACGGGAGGCAAGTGTGGCGCTATATCGCCGGGCCCTTGCTGCAAAATATTGTCATTTGGCCAAAGGAAGGCGGACGCCCGGATATCATCATCGGTACATTCAGTCCCGGCGATGGGAATCACGAGTTGCACAACAAAACCAGTGACCGGCAAGCCTATCTCATCAGCATCGACGGCTATGGCCGGACAAACTGGGTCATCCGGATGGGCGGCTATTTAACCGGCGTCCGTGTGCTGCTGGCTGATTTGAAAGGAGATGGGACCCTGTCCTTATATGCCCACAAATATACGGCCTATAACTACCGGGATGATGAAGGCGGAATTTACCAAATATCCCGATCCGGTTGTATCCTCAAACGATTCGAATCCGACGATTCGATTCTGAGTGTTATTACCGGCAAATCCGGCAGGCGTAGCGAGAGACGTATCTACGCCGTGGATAATAAAAATAATCTGTTCAAACTGGATAATCAATTAAAGCTGCTGCAAAAAAAGAATCTCGATGCAAACTCAGGTTCCCGGGAAATCCGCCTTGTCGGCGCTCATGACTACGACGGCGATGGTGTCGATGACATTCTGATGTATTCATTCAATCGCCTTTTGTTTGCCAAAAACCCCTTAACCGCTTTGGGTCCGAAGAACAAAAAGTTCTATTCCAATCTGAGATTTCAAATCCTTTCGCAGGATTTTACCAAATGGATAAAAAATGTGTCCATAGGGAGAGAATGGGAAAAAAGGAACGGGTTTGCCGTAAAAGACCTCGACCGTCCGAATGGGTCTTTTTATGCCTTTATGGCACTCAGTGACAAGGTTATGCTTTTTAATTACTAGTTGTTATTTTTGTGAACTTTTATTCAAGAATGTAAACCATTTCTTTTCTTCGTCCGTCTAATTAAGGTAGAAATTATTGATAAAGGAAAAGGAGGAGACAGAAATGAAGGTAAACCAAAGAATGAAAACCGCAATTGTTGTTCTGACAGCGATACTATTTCTCGTTTCATGTGCCGGCGGCAACCCGAAACGGTATAACACCCAGCGAGGTGCGGCCATCGGTGCCGGCGTCGGAGCACTTGCCGGACAGCTTATCGGCCGGAATACAAAAGGTACTCTTATCGGTGCCGGGGTAGGCACCCTGATAGGTGCTATCGTCGGAAACGCGGTTGACCAGGAACGCCAGGCGGCGGTGGAAGCGGCAGCAATGGATAAGCGAATTGTTTATTATGACAATAAGGAGGATCGCGCCATCGAGGCGATACCCGGACCGGAGGACCAGCACACTAAATGCCGCAAGGTAACAATGCGTGAGTGGGACAGGGGCAATCTTGTCAGCGAGAAGGTCGAAGAAGTTTGCGAGGGAGAAAAAGTTTCAAGATACTATTAACTCGCCAGAGTTTGACATTCGATTATTTTTTTAACGTTCCTACTTAAGCAGGTCCGGGTCTTTTGCGAATTAATTTTTAAACTTTGCACCAGGTTCAGCAGGCTGACGAGGCTGGCGCGCTTGGGTACTATGTCGCTGACCGCTTTAATAATTATTGTCGGTATGTGGTGGGTTGCGGCTGTTTGGGCGATGGCAAAGGATTCCATATCGACCGCAAGCGTATCCCCGGCCACCTTGGCTCTGGATAGAACCGGCCAATTAAAAGTCTGGAGCTTGCCGACATGGAATTCTGATTCATCTAAAAGATCGACAATTTTTTCAATAAGTGAATTTTCCAGCTGAATTTCCCGGTCACGATAAACCAGGCGATTCGCAATGATCAGATGCCCGATGTCCAACTTATCTCGTACGGCTCCGCAAAAACCTGAATTAATCAGCAAATCGGGAATAAATCCCAGAGATCCGGTGCATACCTGTTGCGTTGCGCGGCGGGCCCTTTTCAGCCCGATTCCGGATACAGCGACCCTGATGGCATTATCCCCGATTCGATAAATACCAGTTGTATCCTTTAACATATGCGGAACTTCGGCCCGCATTGCCACGATGAGGCTTATATTTGGCATCGCTTGTCAAACAAAGCCTTCTCCGGGACGTTCACCATCCTTCAATGAGACATCAAAGGCATCCTTATCTGGTACCTTTTGGTAGTTCATTTGATACCTCCTGTATAATTTTTATAACACCTAAAGTTTTGAGTTGAACATCTGGTTCGGCAATCTGATTTTAAACTCTGACAAGTTCCATTAAGGGCTCAAAAGAATATAATGCTGGTCTTCTTCCAGATGCTTCTTCTAATGTCAGGATCAGATTTTTTTCTAACAGCACCCTTGTAAATCTAGCTGCGCTCGCTGCTGGGATACCACTGTGTGTTGTGAATTTGTTGTTTCGAAACACTGGATTTGTAAATACAAAGTCCAATGCGGTGACATTCCATTTAGAAGAGAGGGCCTCTGAGAATACCATTTTCATCTCTTCGTAAAGTGTTCTTATATTCTCTGCAATAGCGAGGTTTCTAATAGCTTGCTGTTCAACCGCTTCCAGAAAAAAAGAGCACCAAATTTCCCAATCGCCATGCTCCGAGACTTTTCTCATAGTGTCAATATAAAGGTCTTTTTTATCTTCCAAGTACCCACTTATGTAAAAGTGAGGCGCAGATATTGTTCCAGAATACCACAGCATCAATGTAATCAACATACGCCCAATACGGCCATTGCCGTCTTTAAATGGATGCAATGCTTCAAATTCAATATGGGTAATACCTGTTTTAACTAGTGCTGGATGTGTGCTTTGATCTATATATTGAAATAGCTTGTCTAATCCTTCCTGCAGTTTTTCAGGACTAATAGGAATGAATAATATTTTTATCTTCAACTTATCAGCCAAATAGTTTTGTTCGTTCTTAAACTTACCTGGCGATTTTGAAGCACCACGGCCAAAAGACAGCAACCGTTGATGGATGCCCTTAATCAGGGATTGGGATAATGGATAGCCATCTTCCATTGCTTTTTGCGTAGCCCTCAGCGCCCTTTGATAAAGAATAGTCTCAATAATTTCAGATCTTACCTTTGTAATGTCCCCTGTTTCAGCGTCATGATCAGCCTCATATCTAAGAATTTCATCCATGGTACTTACGGTACCCTCCATTCTTGAGGATATAACGGCCTCTTGGTTGCGTAGAGGAGCTAACAGTATTTCGCTGTTGTGCATATTTTTTAACATTTGGTCATAACGAGCCACAGCATCCGTTGCTTTAATTAATGGTTCTACAAATTGCCCATAATCTAAATTCCTTGGTGGAAATTTGTCGTAATGATAGTTGACGGCATTTTCTAAGTTGAGCTCCATATCTTGCCCCTCAGCAATTTTTTGTCGTTAATATTTATGGAAAATTTAATACCAAAATGGATAGTTGTCAATATTTATCATTATTTGAGAGACAAGCGGAATAGACGTTAAAGGATTGAGCTCAAAGCTACTAGATTCTCAATATTTAGTTTATTTGAGAGATAAATGGAACAAGAATTTCTCAGGAGGGAGCCGAACAAAGGAGTCATCCGAAAAAAGTCGCCATATCAACAACGAAAATTCTATTGGAAAAATAATTGTAAAAGATTCAAGACATTATATTAAACACCATCTTTTGGCTTAGTGCGTCAGGTGGAATTACCCAACTTTTCCTGCGGGAAAAGTTGATGGCCTTCAAACACGGTCAGTATTACCAAGCGATCCGCCAACCCCTGATAAACGATTCATCTTAAGGTATTGACCAAAGTGTCGATGAAGCATCCGCCTGATCCGCCGCCACCACCACTGCTACCGGTATTCGTCGAAGCGGAAGCAGCAGGCGCCAGGCCAAGTCCGGATGGGTCTACAATAATTCCATTTCGCTCACCGTCGTCGTCACCCGTGCCCCCGTCTACCAGAGTGAAACTCAACTGGTTGCGTTCGCTGTTGAAAGAAACGTTGGCACTGAAATCATACCAGCCGCGGGCAGAACTATATTTATACCATTTATAGCCCTCCGGTGCAGGATCCGGCAAAAAGATTGTGACGGTTGTACTGTTGTAGTCGGGTGTATCGACTTTGATTTTAAAATCGATGAGGCCATAAATCAGACTTTCGGGCATTCCGTTTCTATCCGCAACGTTGTCACTCTCAGGATCGACAGTATATAAGCTCACCAGGTCGGCGCCATTGTCGGATCTTATCCCCAACACCTTATCGGTATCGGCTATTGAGTAAAAGGTGATGACATCGTCCGGCAAGTCAAGAATTCCATTTTCTCTAATTGTAATTTCAACCGTGTCGGAATTTGAAAGACCACCGGAATCATATACCGTCAATTGGAAGACCACCGCGGTGTCTTCAATGATGGGGCCTGCAACAAAAGTGGGATTGACGGCATTTTCGTCGGACAACCGTACCTGTGAACCGCTTTTTTGGGTCCATTCATAGGTTATGACAGCATCATCGAGATCGGATGACTGAGACGCATCCAGGGTCGCGGTTTGGCCCTCTTCAACAATCTGAGGGGGACCTGCGTCGGCTGCCGGAGGAAACTGATTGACGGCGAAATTAACCTCGATGGTGTGGTTGCTGCCGACATCTGAAAACATATAGCTTGTTGTGATATTCTTAGCATCACCATCCACCCACACTTCCGATACATTGTGACCCGTATCCGGTGTAATGATGAAGGTTTTATCGCTGCCTTGATATACAGAGACATTGCCTTGCGGAGAAATGGCGCCTCCCGGGCCGGCAGCAGACGTGATCGTATAGGTCGTAATTCCCGGACAGGAGCTGACCCCGGTTTGGCGTCCAAAATCCTGGGTCCAGTAATGGCGATAAGGGCTGTTTGCCACATAAGCATATCCAACACCGATGTCGCAAAAATTCGGGTTCAATATATTTGCCCTGTGGCCTGAACTCGACATCCAGGCATCGATGACATCCTCCGGGGTTGACTGGCCACCGGCAATATTTTCGCCGTAGGTATTGTAGAAATACCCGGTTGCCGTAATTCGATCCGGTACGGTTCGCCCGTCAAGGCTCGTATGACTGAAATAGCCCTGCAAGCCCATGTCTTCGGAATGGTCCCGGGCAGCCGAGGCAAGGTTGTGATCAACATTTAAGGGATGAAGCCCCTGGGCTGCTCTTTCAACATTTACCAGGTCAAGCACCTCACTTTCAAAGTCGCCATAAACATACCCGGAAGTCAGGAAAAGGCAGATTACGATTAAATATAGTAGTCGTCTCACCGGTTTGAGTCCTCCTGCGTTTGTTTTCTACGATTTTATATAGTCGCTGGTTCATTCAAAGGCCAAAACTCTGCAATAACCACGCCATTTGCCGCAATTGTTAAAGTTATGCATAAATACAAAGAGTTATGAACAAGTTTATACGTTCTATTATTATAAGATGACAAAAATGATTACTATCATGTACAGAATTTGTCACATGGCCCATTCATTTCAACGGGAATCGATGGATACAGCGCGTCACGACCTCGGCCGATACTGAACCGGCAATGCATTCAAAATCAGTCCTTGACCGCGCGAAAATTCTGGATAGATAGACAGCTTGAATTAAACCTGAAGTTCCTGTAATAAGTCATCTGAGCTGGAATGAAAAAAGGTAGGGCCTAAGATTCTGATTCCCGCTGCACAACAGCTGCCGGGACAGTTCAATTACGAATGATGGGATTGCTGCGTTCCTTTTTTGCCATAGGGCTTACCGAATAAAAGCAGGATGATTTTAAATATGGTTTTAAACCGAACAGATTTCCAAAAATTCTTTAATCCCGGTCAGATTGCCATCATCGGTGTTTCAACGGGGGACTACAAATTCGGCGGCATGAGTTTTCTGATCAAACTTCAGGACGGCGGCTATGCCGGAAAGCTTTATCCAATCAATCCCAAAGCCAAGCAGATCCGGAATCTCAAGGCCTATCCGGACCTGTTATCGCTTCCGGAAGTACCCGATCTGGCCATCGTTTGCGTCGCCGCCAGATTTGTCCCTGCCATTCTGGAAGACTGTGCCCGCATTGGTCTGGACCATATTCACATCCTTACCTCCGGATTTAAAGAAACGGGTCTGGAAGACGGCAAGCTGGTGGAGGAACGAATCGTCGCCATTGCAGAGCAGAACGGCTTGAAGATCATAGGACCCAATTGTATGGGCCTCTATTGTCCGTCTTCCAACCTCACTGCCTGGGGTGCGATTCCCGGGCTGAGTGGTTCCGTCGGGATTATTTCCCAAAGCGGAGGTCTTACCCAGCGTCTTACCGAATACACGTGTTCTCTCGGCATTGGGGTAGAAAAAGCGGTGAGTTTCGGGAATGCAGCCGTTCTCGACAGCACGGATTTTCTCGAAGCCATGGCGCAAGATGAAAAGATTTGCGTTATTGCAATCTACCTTGAGAGTGTAAAAAATGCACGCAGACTCCTGCAGGTTGCCAAAGAGACGAACAAAAAAAAGCCGGTCATTTTGTGGAAAGGTGGCGAAAGCAAAGCGGGGGCAGCCACGGCAGCTTCCCACACGGGTGGCATGGCGGGGACACAGAAGCTATGGGAGGCCTTTTACCGCCAGACCGGTGTGGTTCGTGTGCGCTCGATGGATGAATGGGTGGACGCTATCATGGCATTCAGCCTGCTGCCGGTGCCGGCCGGCAAGGGCGTTTTTCTCATCGGCGGCGGGGGCGGAAACAGCGTGGCGTGCAGCGATACGTTCAACCGGGAGCAATTCGAAGTCCCGCCATTATCTGAATCGGGTATGGATTTTCTTCGCCGCAGCGTGCCGATAGCAGGGTCAATAGCCGGAAACCCGCTCGATATGTGGCGGACGTTTATCGATGCCGGCTACCTGGCAGACGTTTTGGAACTGGGTTACAAGGACCCCGCGATTTCCATTATCGTTGTCGACCGGCTCATTCCCAGATTGGCCTACCATTTTCCGGATTTAGCCGATCCAACGCCGGAGATCATAACGTATATCAAAAATCGACGGCATGCCAAACCGACCGTTTTTACGATCGACTCGGATGGCGGCGATCCGCATCTGGCTGATACGGGGTCGCGTTTAAGGGCTCAATTTTGCAAAAACGGTATTCCGGCCTATCCATCGGCCCAACGGGCGGCAAGGGCCCTTTACCATCTCTGCCAATACCATAACCGGCCTTAGGCCCTTAGAATCTATTGTTCAGTTCATCCTGCAATTGTCCGGATTATGCACTTACAGCCCTTACCCCTTTCAACATTGGGGTTAAGGTTGCTATCGGCGGGATCTCTTGATATAAACACATAGCTCTCGTTTGATTCGTTATACAGATGTCGTTCAGAGGATCGTGAAAAATGGATGATTTAAACCAGCCCCCAAAAAGTTGCTGCTCGGGTGATGACTGCGCCAGTTCATCCGAAGATCGCAGCGGACTTCAACCGCTTTTTGTGAGCACCCCTTCCGATGAGGCCTGCTGTGGATCCGCTCCGGGGCCGCAAAGTAGTTCTTATGAGAAACCGGGCTATAAACTATTGCACTTTGTTGAAGAATTTATTAACACGCCCATCGGCCCGATTCCCAGAGTTAAAACCGATTTAGAGCGAACAGATACTCTGGGCACCCTAGCCGCGCGCCTGGGTACCGGAAGAAATCAGTATAAAATAGCCCCCGGGCTTTACTGTGTGGGGAATCCCGGACAGGACTCAGCGGTTCTGGTGACTGCCAATTATAAGCTTTCTTTCGATACCCTGCGCAAGGAGCTGACTTTTCTTGATGCCTGGATCCTGGTGGTGGATACCCGCGGCATCAATGTCTGGTGTGCTGCCGGCAAAGCGCTTTTTGGCACCCGGGAAGTGGTGCGTTGCGTCAATCATAGCCTGCTGAAAAAGCTGGTGCAGCACAACCAACTCATATTGCCCCAATTGGCCGCCACCGGAGTCTCGGCCCACCAGGTAAAAAAAGAAAGCGGTTTTGCTGTCCTCTGGGGCCCCGTCCGGGCCAAAGACATTCAAGGCTTTATCGCCAATGGACGCAAAGTCGATGGATCTATGCGGCAGGTGACATTTTCCATGGGGGAACGAATCGTGCTGATACCGGTGGAACTTTCTCAACTTCCAAAGCCGACGATGTGGCTGCTGCCGGCGATCTTCCTGTTATCGGGTATCGGGACAGGCTTTTTTTCGTTAAGCGATGCCTTCTCCCGCGGTCTTATGGTACTAACTGCCTATGCCGCCGGTATTCTTGGTGGTGCGGTGGCCGCGCCTGTTCTGTTGCCCTGGATTCCACTACGCGCTTTTGCGTTAAAAGGCATGCTGACCGGTATTGCCGCAGGACTCGCGGTGGCGGCCATCTTTCACGGCAGAATAATCTGGGCAGAAGCTTTGGCACTGCTTCTCATAACCATAGTGATAAGTTCCTATCTGGCAATGAACTTCACCGGCTCCACACCCTTTACTTCGCCGTCGGGAGTCGAAAAGGAAATGCGCCGGGCTATCCCCCTGCAGGCGGCAGCTGCTTTGATCGCGCTGGTAGCATGGGTGGGAGCGGCATTTGCCGGGTAAGCGTCCTTATTTGAATATCAGGCAAAATCAAAGGACATTAAAATGGAGAACTTTCGATATTTACCCGGCGTAACGACGCTGCAACTCGACACCGAAGCATGCGTGGGATGCGGCATGTGTGAAAACGTTTGCCCCCACGCTGTGTTTCAAATGAAAGGGAAAAAAGCCGCAATCGAAGATCGTGACGGATGCATGGAGTGCGGGGCATGCGCCCAGAACTGCCCGACCGCCGCCATCCGGGTTACCCCGGGTGTGGGCTGTGCCGCCTATATTATCCAGACCTGGATCAAGGGGGAAAAATCGGCGGCCTGTGGAAGTATCGATTGTTGTTAGATGGGTTCCTTGATGATTGTCCTAACTATCTAAAGTACTCACAACCCGCAAGCTGATAGATCATAGCTGATTTTATAGAGGCGTAAATCGTTTATTAGATCGTGCAGTAATCTGCACTCAGCCCTATGCTTTCTGCCTCACAGTCCTACTTCCGAATTCAGTTCTCTGTCATCCGTCATCAGACAACCGATCCCAGGCCGCCTTGGCTCGGGTTTCCCGATTATCTCCGCCGGAATCTATTTTTCTCCCCGCTGAAGGGCGGCTGCCGCGCAAACGCGCGATCCGTTCTTCCAGCGGCGGATGCGTAGAAAACAGACTCATTAAGCTTTTTCCGGATAACGGATTCACGATAAACATGTGGGCGGTGGACGGATTGGCATTCATTGGCAGCTTTTTTGAATAGGTCCCCAATTTTTCCAGCGCGCGGGCAAGACCTTCCGGGTTGCCGACAAAGCTCGCACCGGTGGCATCGGCCAGATACTCCCGAGAGCGGGATATGGCCATCTGTATGACCATGGCGGCCATCGGGGCAATGATGGACATCACGATCAAGCCGATGAAGCCGGTTCCGCCACCTTCCTCATCATTGCTTCCGGCGCCCCCGAATATGGCCGACCAGCGGGCAATGCTGGCCAGAACCATAATGGCTCCGGCCATGGTTGCCGCGATGCTGCCGATCAGAATGTCCCGATTTTTAACATGGGCCAATTCGTGGGCCAATACCCCAGCCACTTCGTCGTCTGCCATTATGCTCAGCAACCCTTCCGTGACCGCGACAACGGCATGCGCCGGGTTTCTGCCGGTGGCAAACGCATTTGGGGCCTGCTGGGGAATGACATATAATTTCGGCATGGGAAGCCCGGCCCGCTGGGTCAGGCGTTGAACCGTTTCATAAAGTTCCGGTTCCTGCTCCGGGGTTACTTCCCGGGCACGATACATTTTAAGCACTAGTTTATCGGAATACCAATAGCTGAAAAAATTCATGCCGGCGGCGAATATGAGCGCTATGATCATCCCCTGGCGACCGCCTAAAAATTGACCGACCCAAACTATCAGGGCGGTCATCACCGCCAATAAAATTGTGGTTCTAATCTGATTTCCCATAATGGGGCTCCTTTCATTTATTAGTACGAATCTTCAATCGACTCGTCAACCATCCACAACGATAAGGTAAAATATAAATCCGATTCCAAAAGACGCAACTGATCCGCCACTCGCCCGTTGCGGTGCTAATCTGCCGGACTTGCCATTTCCGGTTGAAGTGGTTCTTCCTTTCAGTTACTGAATTCGTGTCATCGAAAGCATGGCGCAGGTTAGCTGCAACGAATGCGGCAGAGAAATATTATATTTATTGGCTAAATTATATTCATTAATTAAAGTTTTCAATATGCCCGCCAGGAATCAGTTACTAAATGATATTTAGTGTATTATTTCAGTTTATTAGCACTTCATTATTGACATCTTGCTTTCAACATCATAAAAGAAC
>JBAVYC010000546.1:0-2071 GCA_049698595.1 Desulfobacterales bacterium
GGTTAAAGCCGTTAAAGAGATTCAGAAAGAATTTAATTCACAGCTAAAACAGAGCATCCAGCAAAAAGACCAGGCGAATGTGCGCAACATTGTTCATAATGTCGTCAAGGTGACCTTGGAAGAGCCGGTCAGCGGAAGCATTGAAGGCATGAAAGAGACGGTCGGTATTCTGGTCAGTGAATTCACTAAAGATTTTAATGTAGTCAAAAGTCTTTTAGATTTAGCCGCCAAGGATTACACAACCGTTCTTCATTCTGTCAATGTTATGGCTTTGGCATTGGGCTACGCTAGATACGTCAATTACGATCAGGGCCAGAAAAGAATTTTAGGACTGTCCGCATTGCTGCATGATGTCGGCAAAGTTCGGGTAAAAACAGAAGTTCTCCAGGCTCCAAGGCAATTAACAGATGAAGAGTTCAAAGAGGTTCAACAGCACACGGTAAAGGGATACAATATTTTAGACAAATGCAAATTTTCTAATCCTGAAATCAAATTAACCGCGCTGCAGCACCATGAAAAATTGGATGGAACCGGCTATCCGCTGCATACGTTTAGGATTACAGAGTTTGCTCAAATTGTATCTATCATAGATTGCTACGAAGCACTGACGAATGATGACAGACTATACCGGAAATCATTGGCCCCGCTAAATGCGCTTGAGATTATTCAATCTGAAATCGTTGACACTGGAAAATTCTCAAAAGAAATCTTCAAAAATTTTGCGCGTCTACTTTTGCTGTTTTACAATTAATCGATCGGGCTGCAAAGGCTGTTGTACAGACCATCCCCGCATCCGCGACGGCCAATGCCGAAGACTTCGCATTCTGCTCAGGGCAGCAGCAATGCCGCCAAGAGATCGTTTCTCTGTCGTGATTTCTCCGTAGACCTCGCGATTGAAAGCCTCAATTATCATCTCAATTTCTTCTTTTAGCTTCGGGAACTGATGCTTTAATTTAATTCCATACTCACTGGGCGTCTCGCTCGGCACCGGAGGCAGCCCGCTGCGGCGACCCCACAAAAGAACCCCGGCATAGACTGCTGCGGCGCTGTCAAAGCCTCTCACCAGATATAATACCCTGTTCCAGACACCATGGGGAATGGTCATAAATAAAGAAAGTAATTTGAAAATCCAGGTCGCTGACGGCGGTTTTATCTCACCGGTGGGATTTCTCTTCAGAAGCCAGCGAATGAATCTATTTATGAGGTAGACGCAGACCCCAGCTGCAATCAGTCCGAGAATCCCGGCCAGGCCCCAGCCGATGACCTGTCGCAGCAAAACTTCGCCCGGGCTGCCGGGGGAAGGATCGCCAGGGTTCACACCCGAGCCGACGGTTCCGGAGCTCCCGGTCTCGATGTGAAATCGGTGTCTTCCGAAAATGAACCGCAGGATTTTAACGATAACGGGACCCAGCGGCTCGGCGGCTTCTTTCAGAACGCTATGGGCGGCATCGGCTATTTGGGTCCAATACGGAAAGGTCAGCAGGATCAAAGCTGCGCCGCAAAGGACAACGATAGTTGTAAATCCCAGGATAATGCCGATCCCGTGATAACCGGCCAGAAATGATTTTTTAGCTTCACCCCGGCGACGCACCAGCCCGATTGAAAACAAACTGAACAGAAAAAAGGCAATCACCAAAAGCCCGGTTGCCGGATCTTCCAGCCGGATACCGCCTTTTAGCTCTACAAGGAATTTTATCAGCAGCAGCAGGAAAAGGAGGCCTAGCCCCTTATCGAATTGAAGGCAGACCGTAAGATAGTCCCGGGGCCTTTTCTCCAACGACCGACCGCCCAGCCAGAAAAGCAACAGGCACCCAAGAACCAGCAGCAAAACGAACCATTGCTGTGGTGTCTTTGACTGCCGGATCAGATCGACGACCCAGGCCCCATTGAAAAATTGAGATTCTCTGAAAAAAAGTCGGTAAGCGATCAAAAGCGCGACAACAGCGAAACCCGCCAGGTGCAGAAGCGCGGCTTGAATTCTTCGCCAGTTTCTTCTCCCGGATAAGCGGGTGATAAAGGCTGCCGCAGCAAAGCCGCTGATGGCCGCGGGCAGGGGGAAAGGATGCTGAAG
>JBAVYC010000547.1:0-5539 GCA_049698595.1 Desulfobacterales bacterium
CGGGTATGCTGTATGCCAAATATGTTAGAAGCCCGATTGCGCATGGCCGCGTCCTGCGCATCGACACCGCTAAGGCTCGAAGCCTTCACGGCGTGGAAGCCGTTTTCACTTTCGAGGACGTTTCGGCTCGGCGGTTCGCCACCGCCGGCCATCCCTATTCCTTGGATCCCAACCACGCCGACATTGCCGACCGGCGTCTGCTGACCGGCCACGTCCGCTACCATGGCGACGAGGTCGCGATTGTCGTCGCGCGGGACTGCTTGACCGCCGCAAAGGCGGTTGGCCTGGTTGTCGTCGAATATGAAGAATATCCTGTCGTAGTGAACGCCCAGACTGCGTTGGCCGCGGACAGCCCCCCGATTCACGAGGGCGGCAACCTGATCAAGTCACATCAGTTCGAGGTCGGCGGCAAGCTTAAAAAGGCTTTCGAGGAAGCCGATGCGATCGCCGAGAGCGATTACAAAACCCCAATTACCTGGCATTGTCACATGGAAAACCACAGCGCCTATGCCTACATGGATGACATGGAGCACATCGTGGTGGTATCCTCCACCCAGATTCCGCACATCTGCCGCCGCATCGTGGGCGAAGCCCTGGATATACCGTGGGGCCGGGTGCGCGTGGTCAAGCCGTATATTGGCGGGGGCTTCGGCAACAAGCAGGATGTAATTCTCGAACCCATGGTCGCCTTCCTGACCATGAGGTTGGGCGGTGTTCCCGTAAAGCTTGAACTGCCCCGGGAGGAATGCTTCATCGGTACCCGTACCAGGCACTCCACCCGGATCAAAAATCGCGCCGCTGCAACCAGGGACGGCGTTCTCAAAGGGCTGGATATTGAATGCGTTTCCAATACCGGTGCCTACGCCTCCCACGGCCACGCCATTATGGGCGCCGCATGTTCCAAGTCCTGCAACCTGTATCCCCGCAGCGTCATCAAGGTAAAAGCCACGACGCATTATGCCAATATCCCCGCCGCCGGGGCCATGCGCGCTTATGGCTCCCCGCAAGTTATTTTCGGCATCGAGTGCATCGTCGAAGAGGCCGCCCGCGCCATCGGCATGGACCCGCTGGACTTTCGCCTGAAAAATGTGGCCCGCCAGGGCGATGTCAACCCGTTGAACAAAAAGGAAATCCTGAGCTGCGCTCTCATCGAGTGTCTTGAGAAAGGCCGTCAGCTCATCCGTTGGGATGAGAAGAAGAAGGTATATCAAAACCAGACCGGCGATGTCCGCCGGGGTCTGGGGGTGGCCTGCTTCAGCTACGGATCCGGCACATACCCCGCCTGCGTGGAAATTTCAGGTGCCCGCCTGATCCTGAACCCGGACGGTTCCGTTCATCTGCAGATCGGCGCCACCGAGATCGGTCAGGGTTCCGACACGGCTTTTTGCCAGATGGCGGCTGAGACCCTGGGCGTGACCTACGACAATATTCACGTTGTCAGCACCCAGGATACCGACGTCACCCCGTTTGACACCGGCGCATACGCATCCCGCCAGACCTATGTTGTGGCCCCGGCCGTCAAGCAGGCCGCCGAGCAACTCAGGGCCGGTATCCTGGAACATGCCGCGCTGATGACCGGTCAGGTCCCGGAGGCCCTGGATCTGATCGACGGCAACATCGTCTTCGCCAACAGACCGGACAAAGTCGTTTTGCCGCTGGCTGAAGTTGCTCTGGATGCATACTACCACAAAGACCGGGGGGGACAGCTGACCGCCGTCGTGTCTTACAAGACCCGCACCAACCCGCCGTCCTTCGGCTGCACTTTCGTAGACCTTGAAGTGGATATTCCCATGTGCAAGGTCACCATCCGGGAAATCTTTAACGTTCACGATTCCGGTGTGATCATTCATCCGTTGATGGCCGAGGGGCAGGTGCAAGGCGGTCTCGCCATGGGTATCGGCATGGCCCTGTTCGAGGAACTGCTGATCGATGAAACTTCCGGGCGTATTTATAACAACAACTTACTCGACTACAAGATGCCCACCTGCATGGACATCCCCGACCTGGGTTGTGCCTTTGTCGAAACCCGGGAGCCCACCGGCGGATACGGCAACAAGTCTTTGGGAGAACCACCGAACATTACGCCCGCCCCGGCCATTCGCAACGCCATCTGGGATGCCTCCGGCGTCAAGATTGACGAGATCCCGATGACCCCCAAGATACTTTACCGTTATTTCGCCAAGGCCGGACTGATATAGAGGAGAACGAACATGTTTGCCATTGAACGCTACAGCAAAGCACACAGCGTAGAGGATGCCGTCAAGTTGCTGGCGGCTGATCCCGCGGCCAAACTCATCGCCGGCGGTACGGACGTTCTCATCCGCCTCCACGAAGGCAGCAAGGACTTTAGAAGCCTGGTGGACATCAACGGCCTGGCCGCGCTGAAGGCGATCACCGCGGAGACCGACGGTACCGTCCGCATCGGCTGTTTGGCCACTTTCAGCGAAATTATGGATTCGGACGTCGTCAACCAGCGCGTGCCCGTCATCGCCGAAGCGGCCGCCACGGTTGGCGGCCCACAGCTGCGCAACGTCGCCACCATGGGTGGCAATATTTGCGCCGGGGTTCCCTGCGCCGACAGTGCCGGCGCCCTGCTGGTGCTCAAAGCGGACCTGGAAATCCAGGGCGTTGACGGGAAGCGCGTTGTTCCCGTGAAGGGCTTCCACCTGGGACCCAGCCTGGTTGCGCTAAAGCAGGGAGACGTGCTCGTGGTTTTCCGCATCAGACCCGAAAACTACAAGGGCTTCGGAACAGCCTATTACAAGTACTCCATGCGCGGTGCCATGGACATTGCCACCATCGGCTGCGCCGCCGCCGCTCGTCTGGACGGCGACAAATTTGCCGAACTGAGGCTGGCCTTCAGCGTTGCCGCTCCGACGCCGGTACGCTGTGAAACCGCCGAAAAATCTGCTCTGGGCCAGCCGCTTTCCGAAGAAACCCTGAAGGACATCAGAAACGCAGTGGCAAAAGACGTCAATCCGCGCAATTCCTGGCGCGCCACCAAAGAATTCCGGTTGCATATCATCCGCACCTTGACACAGCGGGTTGTCAGGCAGGCCGCCGAAAGAGCAGGAGGAAAATTTTAATGCAAAAGAACATTACCTGTACCATTAACGGCAAGCAGTACTTTCTTGCGGTGAATGTGGGCCAGTCTCTGCTGGAAACGCTGCGAGACCTTGGCGTCACCAGTGCCAAGCAGGGCTGCGGCGTCGGCGAATGCGGCGCCTGCACGGTCCTGCTGGATAACATTCCGGTGGATTCCTGCATCACCCTGGCCGTGTGGGCGGACGGAAAGTCCATCCGCACGGTGGAGGGTGAGTCCCGGGACGGTCAACTCTCCAGGGTTCAGCAGGCCTATGTCGATGCGGGCGCCGTACAATGCGGTTTTTGCACCCCGGGCCTGATCATGACGTCCACCGCTTTCGTGGAGAAGCACAAGCATCGCAAGGTCTCGCGCGAGGAGATCCGCAAAGGCCACGCGGGCAACCTATGCCGCTGCACCGGGTACGAAACCATTATCCGTGCGGTCGAGATGTGCCTGGAAGATTCAGAGTGACCGTTCACGGGTTCAACGAATAAAGACAACGTTGAATCCGACTAATATCGGGAAACCTGTGAACGCATGAAAAAGACAACCATGAACTTCGCCTGTCGCTGGTCGGCCAGTAGTGAACTCTGATTCTGTGAACCCAACAGAAAGGCAACCCTGAATGTTGAACACTGAACCTGAAACCTGACACCCGACACCTGAAACCTATTTAAGGCCGGAACAAAGACGATTTCTCATCGCCCAAAACGAAAAGGGGTTACATATGAACGAAAAAAAAATGGATGCCGACATGCAAGAGGAAAAGGATGTCTTCGATCTCATCTACAAATTAGATGACAACCCCCCTGTAAAGGACGGCATGTTCGCGGCGCTTCAGCACCTTTTGGCGATTATTGTCGGAATTATTACACCCACCCTGGTTATCGGAGGCGTCCTGGGCCTGGGCAGCGAGATCCCCTATTTGATCAGTATGGCCCTGATAGTTTCAGGCGTGGCCACATTCATCCAGGTAAAACGGATCGGACCGGTGGGATCCGGGATCTTGAGCATCCAGGGAACCAGTTTTGCGTTCCTGGGTGCCATATTGACGGCCGGATTTATGGTAAAAAATCAGGGCGGCGGGCCGAATGAGATTTTATCAACTATCTTTAGCATATGTTTCTTTGGCGCGTTTATTGAGATGATTCTCAGCCGATTCCTGCAGCATCTGCGAAAAATAATTACACCGGTCGTTACCGGCACGGTTGTCACCCTCATCGGCCTTAGTCTGGTTAAGGTGGGCGTCATGGATATGGCCGGCGGTAGGTGGCTGCTTGACAACAAACCGGATCTGTTTGGCAGCGCCCAAAACCTTTTTCTGGCGTTTCTCGTTCTGGTTATCGTTGTTATCCTGACGAGTAGCAAAAATCAATTTCTGAGAATGGGCTCTATCGTGATCGGATTGATCGTCGGGTACATCATTGCCGCGTTCATGGGTAAGGTCAATTTCAGCGCCTTGCAGGGTTTGCCCTTGATAAATATCCCCATCCCGTTCAAATACGGTTTCAGCTTTAATCTGACGGCCTTCATCCCGGTTGCCTTTATCTATCTCATCACAACCATCGAATCGGTGGGAGATCTGACGGCCACATCGATGGTATCCGGCCAACCTATCGCGGGGGACTTATATATGCAGAGGATCAAGGGCGGTGTCCTGGGAGACGGTGTAAATTCGGCTATCGCCGCCATGTTCAATACGTTCCCCAATACGACGTTCAGTCAGAACAACGGTGTAATCCAGCTTACCGGCATTGCCAGCCGTTATGTGGGCATGTATCTGGCCGGTTTCCTGGTTCTACTCGGCTTGTTTCCAGTCATCGGGGCGTTCTTCCGTTCACTACCGAGCCCCGTGCTCGGGGGGGCTACGATTGTCATGTTCGGTATGGTCGGCGCAGCCGGTATCAGGATCATCGCCTCCAGTGAGATAGACAGGCGCGATATGCTTATTATGGCGGTTGCCTTCGGCCTGGGATTCGGCGTGGCCTATGTTCCGGAGTTTCTAAATAAGGCGCCCAAGGCCATCCAGCAGATATTCGGATCAGCGGTCACCACCGGCGGAATTACGGCACTTCTGCTGAATACATTTTTGCCGGGGCGTAAAGATAGGTAGCAGCCGTTAAAGGGATCGGGGTTCACTTGATATCAGAGGACAGAAAACAGAGGTCAGATGGCAGAGGACCGAAATTGGGAGTCGGAAGTGGGAATGAAGTGAGGAGAAGCTCAACGCTCAAAGCTGAAAGCTCATAAGGAAGGTCTTAATCGAAAATAACATTCTTAACGATAATAACGATCTTAACATACCCTCAGCCTTTGTAAACTTTGAGCATTGAGCCTTGAGCTTTCAGCTTTTATGACCCGTAGCACACAACTCGCAACTCGCAACCCGCAACTCGCAACGGTCAGCTTTGAAGCTGTAAACAGCTATATTTCAAAAAAGGGGAAAAACGGATG
>JBAVYC010000548.1:0-1723 GCA_049698595.1 Desulfobacterales bacterium
CGCATCAATGTCAGGGGCGGATACATACGGGGATCGTTGGATGCCTGGTACATTTGAAGCGCTACCCGCAGCATGGTGGGGGCGGTGACAAAATCATGGAGTTTAAACGTTCCCTGGGGATGTCCCAGGCTGGTATTCAAGCCGACATCGCCGTCTTCAACCCGGATTTTCCCCTGTTCCAAAAGACGAACGGCATCCAGCATTTGAGGAACGAGCAGTCGGTTGACCCAGAATCCGGGGATATTGGGTGCCAGAAAGGGCGCCTTTTTCATATCAAGCAGCGTCTGACGGGTGAATTCCACGGTTTCAGCGCTGGTTTTGGCACCCGGCACGACCTCGACACCGGGCATCATGGGTACCGGATTCATCCCATGGGTAATAATGGAACGATCCGGTCGACCGCCGGCCTCGGCCATAGGGTTAATATCCAGACTGCTGGTGTTGGACCAGAACACCACATTTTCGGGGAGCTGGGGCAAAAATTCCGACAGCACCGTGCATTTGAGCTTAATATCCTCGAATATGACCTCTAAAAAGACATCGCAGCCTTTAGCAGTCTCGATAAAGGCCCCTTTGTCCTCATAGGTCGTAATTTTTTTAACGGCATTCGACACAAAATTCGGATCATCGATTTTAAATTTCTTGGCCACCTTGCCGGTGAGTTTTTCACTGGCAGCGACGCTTCCGGCCAGAATTTCCTTGTTGCCGTCATAACAATGAACTTCATGCCCGGTCATCGAGCATTGTGTGATCCAGCCGCGTCCCATAATACCTGTGCCAATAATTGCGAATTTCATCATTTCCCTCCTGATTTAAAGTTTGATGTTTAATTGCGGTTTTTCTGATAGCAAAATAATTTAATAGCGAATGCACGCGAACACGAAAATAAAAGGATGGAATATATCAACTTTTCATTATTCACGCTTTAATCTTTTTTAAGGTAGAGAGTATAGAGAATTGGTGTTTTATGTGTCAAACAAAAAAACACCGGTGGATTGATATAGCCAATTTCTCGATATTCATGTATTGATATTCGGGATTTGATTTTTACATTATTTAGACGATATTTATTATTTGCGACAGCTAAACCCTATGATAAATAAGGAATAAGTCATGTTTTTTGTGAAAAAAAAGACATTGATGGGCTTGTCCCGCACTTGTGGATGAGCGGCCAAAATCGGTCCGACGGATCTGTCGGAAGCACTGAAGGGACTGGACATATCCAAAGATGAGAATTTATTGGTGGGATTTGAGACCAGTGATGATGCCGCCGTTTATCGCTTGACCCCGGAAATTGCATTTATCAGTACGGTGGATTACATTACACCGCCGGTGGATGACCCATACTGGTTCGGGCAGATTGCAGCGGCTAACTCGCTTTCCGATGTCTATGCCATGGGGGGAAAACCCTTGACGGCTTTAAATCTGGTAATGTTTCCATCCAAAAAGCTGGACATGGGAATACTAAAGGAGATTCTGCGTGGCGGCAGCGACAAAATCAAAGAAGCTGGAGCGATCATGGCCGGCGGCCACTCCGTGGACGACAATGAGCCCAAATTCGGCCTGGCGGTTACGGGCCGCGTTCATCCCGATCGCATCCTGACCAATCGCGGCTGCCGGCCTGGGGATGCCCTGATACTTACCAAGCCTCTGGGTACGGGAGTGCTTTTTAACGCCGGGAGATCCGGAAAACTTCCTTACCCGGATCTTGAAGCCATTTTGC
>JBAVYC010000549.1:0-5239 GCA_049698595.1 Desulfobacterales bacterium
GGGGACGGATGACAGAGATCAGAAGACTGAGGACAGAAGACAGAGGACAGATGACGGATGACAGATGACAGCGAGATATTGATTACAGCATGGGGAAGACGGAATGGCAGAGCATGGGGCATGGCGCGCAGAGCATAGAGCGTCTGCGCTTAGTACTGTTTGAGGATCGCTACCCTTGAGGAGCGGCGCGCTGATACCCGAACATTGGCATCTGAACATTTCATTTTCTGACAGCATGTTGTCTGAAAAAAGAGGGGCCCCCTTTAGAGCCTAAAAACGTCTGTGTCCTCTGACATCTGTCCTCTATCCTACTTCATCACTCCATATGATTTTAGTTTTTTGTGAAGTGTTTTGCGGGTAATCCCAAGGCGACGGGCAGCTTCGCTCTTGTTTCCGCCGGCAGCTTCCAGGGTCTTTAATATAGTCGCCTTTTCCACCTCTTCCAGGGGTTTAGCGCCATCGATATCAATTGTTGAAGTATCCGCTGCGGCGCCCTCATTTTGCGCAGGGCCGGCGAACATGGGCAACTCTTTTTCAGAAAGGTAATTCGCGCGTGACAACACCACGGTCCTTTCCACTGCGTTCATGAGTTCTCTAACATTTCCCGGCCAATCATACCGGATCAGGAGATCCAGGGCCTGGGGCGTGAAGCCTTTTATTTTTTTGTGATTTTTAGCGGCGAATATTTCCAAAAAATGCTGCGCGAGGAGAGGGATGTCTGCCTGTCTTTTTCGCAGCGGCGGAATTTCCATATCGACGACATTGAGCCTGTAATACAGGTCTTCCCGGAATTCCCCTGTGCTGATCAAATCGGCTAAATTTTTATTGGTGGCGGCAATGACCCTTACATCCACCTGGATGGTCTTCTCTCCGCCGACGCGACTAAATTCTCTTTCCTGCAGGACCCGCAATAATTTAACCTGCATGATCAGAGACATTTCGCTGACTTCATCTAAGAACAGGCTACCGCCATGGGCCTGATAGAAACGTCCTTCTCTTCTGCGATCGGCTCCCGTAAAGGCGCCCTTTTCGTGGCCGAAAAGTTCGGATTCCAGCAGCGTTTCGGTGATGGCGGCACAATTGAGTTTAACGAAGGGGCCGTCTTTTCTGGAACTGTTGTAATGGATGGCGCCGGCAATGAGTTCTTTGCCGGTGCCGGATTCGCCGGTGATTAAGACAGTGGCTTCAGATGGGGCGACCTGGGCCACGGTTTCCAGGAGATGTATCATGGCCGGACTTTGGCCGATGATATTCTGCCGGTCAAAATGTTTCCCCAGGCTTTCTTTGAGCAGGCGATTTTCCGCCTTAAGGCGGGTGTGTTCCATGGCTCTTTCAATGGTTATTCTCAGTTTGTCGAAGTCAAGCGGTTTGGTCAGGTAATCGTGCGCACCCTGCTTTAGAGCTTTGACGGCGGTGTCTACCGATGAATAGGCCGTCATGATAATGACCGGAATGGCCGGGTTATACAATTTGATCTGGGCCAGTGCCTCCAGCCCGGAGACCTGGACCATCCGCACATCCATCAGCACCAGATCGTAGGACTGCTCCTTGACCCGATCAATTGCGGCGGCACCGTCATCGGCCTCCGACACCTCATATCCCCATCCTCCGATGAGGGTGCGCAGCATGATGCGGTGGGCATTGTCATCATCGACAACCAATATTTTACTAATGTCTGTCATGCGTAGTACCATCCAAAAGGTTTGCCATTATGAACGAATGGATTATCATCGAGATTGAAAATACGAAATACGAATTTCGTGCTTCGAATTTAATTCTAGTGAAAACCCCTAATTTTTTACAATTACTATTCTTTTATAGCTCCTCCTTAATCGGCAGTGTCAGGGTAATTGTCGTTCCTTTTCCCGGTCGGCCTGAAATGTTTATCTTGCCGCCCAGAGCCTCCATGATGTTGTGCGCAATCGCCAACCCCAAACCCGTTCCGGTCGATTTGGTGGTGAAATAAGGGTCAAATATCCTGGATAAATGCTCCCCGGGGATGCCGCAACCGGTATCGGAAACCCTAATTTCAATGTGGTGGTCTTCTTTGGCGGCCGAAAGTTCGACGCCAAGTTCGCCACCCGGATCCATGGATTCGATGGCATTCAGGTATACGTTTAACAGCACCTGGTTGATGCGATCCGGATCCAGCATGGCTTGATCCATTTTGGCGAAATTGAGCGTTTTTACCGTGATTTGCTTTTCTTTGGCCTTGCGTTCAATTAATCTGACGGAATCGTCAACAAGCTCCTTGAGCGGCGTCAACTTGGGTGACACGGGTACCGGCCTGGCAAATTCCAGGAGTTGACCCACAACGCGGTTTAGCCGATCGACTTCGGCGATCATGATATCGGCCGTCTTCTGATCCTGCGGGGCATCCGGATATCGTTCTTTAAAGTAAGTGGCAAACCCTTTAATCGAACTTAACGGGTTGCGGATTTCATGGGCCACACCGGCGGCCAGTCGGCCTACGGAGGCCAGGCGCTGACTTCTGGCAATTTCTCTGCGCAGTGATCGCACTTCGGTTAGATCTTTAAACAGCAGAATGTATCCCAGAAACACCCCATTCATATCCTGCAGGATGCTGGCGCCGATCTCGAGCGGGACGACACTGCCATTTGCGATGGTGCAGTCGATTTCTTCTTCGATGATATGATCCTGTTCGCCGAAACGTTCCACAACTTCCCAGAGTCGGACCGGCAGCATCTGTTCGGCAGTCTTTCCGATTACATCCGGAACCGAAAGCTGCAGCACGCTTTCGGCGATATGGTTGCAAGCCGCAATTTTATGATGATCGTCCAGGGCGACTAAGCCGATGGGCATGTTGTCGACGACATTGTCCGAAAAGGCCTTGATTCGCGTCAGGGACGCTTTGGTGGCACGATTGCTTTGAACCAGGAAAATGAGCACAATACCGGCAAATCCCACCAACAGCAGAACCACCCCCATAATGACGGCGTGCCGGATGTCGGCATCCTGGGCCTCTATAATCGGGCTCATGTCAAGGCCCACGAATATTGCCCTGGCGGTTTCATCAAAAGACCCCGGCAACATCCTTCTTTGGTTGTGTTGTTGTTGAACGCCGTGACCCATCATCATGGAACTGTGCATTCTGCCCATGGGCCGTCTGGTGGGGCTGAATTTGCGAAAAACTTCAAAGACTCGGCCACCATCCGGCCCCGTCACCTGGCGCCAGTGAAGCTCGTCGGTTTGTACAATTCCAGCCGAGTCCAAATCCTTTGCAACCTGTTTTCCAACCCTGCCAAGGTCATTGTGGGCCAGGATTTTCCCGTCGCTGTCCGCCACATAAAGGTAAATGATATCCGGCTGCCGGGCCATCTCGGTTAAAAGGCGCTGAAGCTGAAAACCGCCCCGCTGCAAACCCATCATTCCCGTACGGGTGCCGGCTTCAAAAGACCTGATTAAGGCGGCCCCTTTTTCCATTAACAATTGGATGCTCTTTTCTTTCTGGCGATTGATATTCTCAATGGTCATAAAGGTGAATATCGGCAGCAGTACAGCCACCGCCCCGATCAACACCCAGGGTTGAACGCCGGTCCAGGAGTTTTTATTTCTCGATTTTGTCAGCATGACGAATGATCAGAGCAAAAAAAGTGCCGGAAGCCTTTATTTCAGAGCTGTTTGAGTAGTTTAGTGGTTGAATGGTTTTTTAGTTGAATAGTTGAATGGTTGATTAAGTTAAAGAAACGGATTTATAGCCTATCTCAAAAAAAGGAAGAATCAACTCAATCAACTAATCAACCAATCAACGATATCTGTTAGAATGCTGCCGATTGGATACTTTCTACCCAATTGGCGAACCGCACATGGATACTTGCTATCCACTCCATAAATATGCCGCTGGAATAAGTTTTGTCAATGAACTGTTGGATAATATTAAATAAACACAAAAATTCAATAAGTTATATATCAATATTTTTGCTTTCGACTGCTTGGCACACCCTTTGCTCTTACAGAAAGACAACAAGATGTCGGCTGGATATTCTTAGTTTACGACTAACCCAAATCACTAAACGGAGGTATAAAATGAAAATGAACAATTTCGCTAAGGTTGTGACGTTAGTGGCCATCGCAGGGATCGTTGGATTTGCGGCAACTTCTTTTGCCGGCTGGGGCAGAGGCGGCGGCAATTGCCAGGGCCAGGGTTCCGGATGGGGTCAAAGAGGGGCTGCCCCTTCAGGTTACCAGGGTAATTTGAGCGATGAACAGATCACCCGGTTGGACAAAGAGCGCCAGGCCTTTTTTGTGGAGACCCGTAATCTGAGGGAGAATCTCTATCAGAAAGAGCTCGAACTCAGAAGTGAACTGACCAAAGAGGATCCGGATGCTCAAAAGGCTGCCGGCCTGCAGGCGCAAATTTCTGATCTGACGGCTCAGCTGGATCAAAAACGGATTGACCAGCGCCTTAAAATGCAAAAGGAAAATCCGGAATTTTTTGCCGGCCGGGGTTACGGTATGGGCCGGGGCTACGGCAAGGGCGGTAGCGGAATGGGCCGCGGGTTCCAAGGCCGGGGCATGGGTCGAGGATTTCGAGGCCAGGGCGGTGGTTGTTGGTATTAAGGTTAAAAAATTCGGGGGCCATGTTGGCCCCCTTATCTTATTTCTTAGATTAATAAATCGATAGTTTAGTATCGGCATCGAAAATATGCAAATGCTCTAGATTCAAAGCAAGCTTTAATTGGCTGCCAACATTAATAATTCTTCTGCCTTCACTTTTAGCTATGAATTGTGCCCCTTGAAGGTCCATATGCATATTGGTTTCGCCGCCCAGAGGTTCGACGACCTTTACAACGCCATCCACTTTCCAATCTTGCGGGAATTTATTGCTCTCATTATCAATGGTCAAATCTTCCGTGCGCAGTCCCATTATAACTTCCATGCCATCTTTGATTTCAGCATCCGGTTTTTCCGGAATTGGAATGTGCAGCTTTCCCACAAGATTCAGCTTCATGCCGGCATCTGTCCGAACAATTTTCGCTGGAACTAAATTCATGGGGGGACTGCCGATAAATCCTGCCACAAAGGTATTGGCAGGTTCCTGAAACAGCTTTAACGGTTCGCCGACCTGTTCGATGTATCCACCACGCATGACAACGATCCGATCAGCCAGGGTCATAGCTTCGACCTGATCGTGGGTTACATAAATAATGGTGGTTTGAACTTTTTGATGCAACAGTTTTATCTCTGTCCGCATCTGCGTGCGCAGTTTGGCATCCAG
>JBAVYC010000550.1:0-5749 GCA_049698595.1 Desulfobacterales bacterium
ATACCGAGCCGTGCGGCAATTGGTGCATAAATATCAAGCGTTTCCCCGGCTATTTTTTTCCTTTTGTCCGGTCTGTGGAATTGGAGGGTACGCATGTTGTGAAGCCGGTCGGCCAGCTTGATCAGAATGACCCGGATATCATCGGCCATGGCCAGAAACATCTTACGAAGGCTCTCGGCCTGGCGTGCCCTGGTGCTGTGAAACGAAAGACCGCTGAGTTTGGTGACACCGGAGACGATGTGCAGGACTTCGGAACCGAACATTTCTTCGACTTCTTCCGGAACCGCCTGGGTGTCCTCGATCACATCGTGTAAGAGACCGGCTGCAACACTGATGACATCCAGTTTCATGTCACTCAGCATGCCGGCCACCTCCAGCGGGTGAGAAAGATAAGGCTCGCCGGAAAGACGCACCTGACCCGCATGCACCCTGGCGGAATAGATATAGGCGCGCTCGATGATATCCAGATCAGCTTCCGGATGGTATTCATTGATTTTATCTATGATGTCGTTAATTCGGATCAAATCTGGTCACTCGGCCCTGGGCTGCGGCTCTTTTAATGTTGGCCGCTGGTTGCCGGATATTTTAATAGGCTTTAGCAAAAATCGCACGGATGTTACCCGGCTTGCCGCAACAGACACACGCGCCTTTATTGTTTTCCTGTTCCAAAGGTAGGCAGCGGATGGTCACCCCAAGCTCGTCTTTTACTTTTTGCTCGCATGCTTCCTTGCCACACCAGGAAGATACAGCAAAACCACCATGGATTTCCGGTTTTTGTGAGTTTTGGGGGGTAAAAAAATCGTAAAAGGCTTGCCTGTCATCACATGGCTGAGTGTGTTCTTTGCTAAACTTCTGCGCCCGCGCAAAAAGAGTGTTTTGTATTTCATCAAGAATATTCGTAATTTCTCCGACAAACTGATCCCTATGCAGGGAAATTTTTTCTTTATGGGCCTTGTCACGGCGTCCCACATATACCGAATCCCGGGCGATGTCTCGCGGACCGATTTCAACCCGCAATGGTATTCCTTTTTTAATCCAGTCCCATCCGCGAGCACCGCCGATATCGCGGTTGTCAATTTCAACGACAATTTTTCGATGGTGATAATATGTTTCCCGCAGTTGTCGGGCCAGACTTTCAGTATAGGCCATTACGTTTTCCCGATCATCGGATTTTCTGATGATCGGCAGCAGCACCACATGGGCAGAAGCAATTTTTGGCGGTAAGATGATACCATCATCGTCGCCATGTATCATGATAACCCCCCCAATCAAACGGGTGGAAGAACCCCATGAAGTCGTCCAAACATAATCTTCGGTTTCCGAAGCCGTCTGAAATCTTATTTCTGATGCTTTGGCAAAATTCTGGCCCAGAAAATGGGAGGTGCCGGCCTGCAGCGCTTTGCGATCCTGCATCATGGCCTCGATACAAAACGTATCCACCGCCCCTGGAAACCGCTCGGCGGCAGTCTTGCGGCCTCTTATAACCGGCATGGCCAGATAATCTTCCGCCATTTTTGCATAAACATCGAGCATCAGCTTCGTTCGTTCAACCGCTTCTTCGCTGGTCGCATGCGCGGTGTGGCCTTCCTGCCATAAAAATTCACTGGTCCTTAAAAACAACCGCGTCCGCATCTCCCAGCGAACGACATTCGCCCATTGGTTGATCAAGACGGGAAGGTCACGATGACTGCTGATCCATTTTGAAAAAGAGTCTCCGATGATTGTTTCGGAAGTCGGTCGCACCACCAGCGGTTCCGTTAATGCGCCGGCCGGGACCAGCTCACCGCTCGGACCTTTTTCAAGCCGGTGATGGGTGACCACTGCGCACTCTTTGGCGAAACCTTCCACATGCTCGGCTTCTTTTTCCAAAAAGCTCAAAGGAATAAACAACGGAAAGTACGCGTTCTTTACACCGGTTGCTTTAAACATATCATCGAGCACGCGTACGATGTTTTCCCAAAGCGCATAGCCCCAGGGTTTGATGACCATGCAGCCTCTAACTGGCGAACGCTCCGCTAAATCGGAGGCCTTAACCACCTGTTGGTACCAATTCGGATAATCTTCCGCTCTTGTCGGCGTGATTGCCGTCTGCACATTATTTCCCATTTCGTTCCTTTCGATTTCTCTCAAATGTTTCCACTTCAGCCAAAAGAACTTCAACCAACTTTTCCTGGGGAAACTTTTTGATAACTTTCCCCTTCCTGAAAAGAACCCCGCTTCCGTCTGCACCGGCAATCCCGATATCGGCTTCGCGGGCCTCTCCGGGTCCGTTTACCACACATCCCATTATAGCAATTTTAACCGGCGCAGTAATAGATAACAAGGCGGTTTCCACCTGTTCGACAATATCAAATAAGTCAATATTGCAGCGCCCGCAGGTAGGACAGGAGATGATCTCCGGTCCTCGTTGCCGAAGGCCCAAGGCCTTGAGAATTTCATAACCCACCCGTATTTCTTCAACCGGATCCCGGGTCAATGATACCCGAATCGTATCACCGATACCTTCAGCCAGCAACGTCCCGATGCCCAGGGCAGATTTGACAATGCCGCTATAAAGGGAGCCGGCTTCAGTCACTCCGACATGCAGCGGCAAATCGGTTTTTACAGACAACAGACGATAGGCCTCAACCGTACGGGAAACATCGGATGCTTTCAAGGAAACTTTGATCTGATGAAAATCAAAAGAATTCAACAGCTCGACGTGGCCCAGGGCACTTTCGACCATAGCTTCGGCGGTGACACCCTTATATTTTTCGAGGATATTTTTTTCCAGGGAACCGGAATTGACACCGATACGGATCGAAATACCGGCATCCCTGGCACGGTCCACCACGGCCTTCACTTTATTGGCGCTGCCTATATTGCCGGGATTGATCCTCAGGGCATCCGCACCGGCCCGGGTTGCTGCAATGGCCAACCGGTGGTCAAAATGGATATCGGCAATCACGGGAATTAATATTTCTTTTTTGATGGCTCGGATGGCCTCTGCAGCTTGCTGATCCGGAACCGCCACTCTGACAATTTCACACCCGGCATTTTGCAAACGCCTGATCTGGGAGACCGTAGCGTTAACATCCGCCGTCGGTGTAGTGGTCATGGATTGCACCGAAATTGGCGCCATGTTCCCCACAGGAACATTACCGACATTTACCTGACGTGTTTTTTTACGGTTACAAATGAAAGCCATTCGTATCAAAAATCGCTCAATTAGGGTTTAAAACTATACTCATTTTCCGGTACGATATGCATCTTAGTCCGATTGCAAACCGAATTGGAAATATGGTATACTTGGACGAAATTTATAAATTATCAAACCACGTGATTTTATTCAAGTAAAATAGGAACAACAACCTATAGCCCAGCCATACTATCAAGGAGACATGCAATGACACGTGAACAAGGTCCAAAATTTTCAGAAAAACACGGCGCCGATACAGAGATAAACCCCGCAGTGAAACAAAAAGTTGAAGATAAATCCAAAGACAATGAAATTTCATGTGCGGTTGCCTTTCAAATTGCAGAAGAGGTGCGAACGACGCCGATCGATGTTGGCAAAGGGATAGATCTGTTGGATATTAGATTAGTTAAGTGCCAGCTGGGTTTATTTGGATATGGCCCGGGAAAGAAAGCGGTGAAACCAAAACCACCCCAGAGCCCGGATCTGGAAGAGGCTATCCGCGTGGCACTGGCGGAAAAAAAACTATCATGCCGCGCTGCCTGGGACATAGCGCACCGGTTCAAGGTACCGAAAATGGCTGTCAGCGCAGCCTGCGAGGCCCTCAACATTAAGATAAAGCCATGTCAGCTTGGGGCCTTTTAAGTATCATGGTCACATCGGCAATCAATAAGATTTTTCGCGGTCGGCCCGTTCCTCAGCTCTTTATTTTTGGATTGTGGGTACTTGCCGTATTTTACGTAATGAGTCCTATTGTTAGCCTGTACAAATTTAATACGCTTCATAAAATTATGAAAGCCGGACAAATTACAGTGATCACCCGCAACTCTGCGCATTGTTACTATACGTATCGCGAAGAGCCCATGGGATTTGAATATGAACTGGCAAAGGCGTTTGCCGACTATCTGGGCGTCGAACTTAAAGTGAAAATCACTGAAGATTGGCAGGAAATGATCCCGGCCTTGGCGAATGGGACCGGTTCCTTTATCGCAGCCGGCATGACCATTACGCCCAAAAGACAAAACCAGGTAGCTTTTTCAGATGGATACATGGATATCCAGCAGCACATCATTTCCCGACGCAACCGGGCAAAAATTAAAAAACTGGAGGATCTGTCCGGCAAGACCATCCATGTCCGAACCGCCACAGCTTACCTGGAACGGCTAGAGGAAATCCAAAAACAGGGGATTGATTTTACCATCGAAATCCATCACGATTTGCCCACAGAAGAGTTGATCCAGAATGTGGATAGCGGAGATATCGAATTTACCGTTGCCGACAGCAATGTTGCCCTGTTGAGCCGACGCCATTATCCCGGGGCAATTATGGCAGGTGCCATCAGTGATCTGCAGCAGTTGGGCTGGGCGGTGCACCCCGAAGCGCGCCGATTAAAGACAAAAATCAATTCCTTTTTCAATATTATAAAGAAAAACGGTAAATATGATGAAATTTACCACAAATACTATGGCGATGTCGCCAATTTCGATTACGTCGATCTGAGCATTTTTCACCGCCGAATTAAAACCAGGCTATCCCGTTACAGCCCGTTTATAAAGGCGGCTGCAAAAAAATATGGCTTTGACTGGCGCTTGATTTCCGCTCAGATATATCAAGAATCCCATCTAAATCCCTGGGCGAAAAGCCCGGCTGGTGCCAAGGGGTTGATGCAGCTTCTTTCAAGAACGGCCCGCAGTCTAAATGTGAAAGATATTTATAACCCCGTAGAAAATATCAATGCCGGGGTGCAGTATTTAAAAAAACTCTATGATCTTTTTGGCGGTGCCAATGAAACCGATCGACTGCTCATCTCCCTGGCTGCTTACAATATCGGTCAGGGTCACATCCGGGATGCCCAGCGGCTAGCGGTTAAAATGAATCTTGACCCGGACTCATGGGAATCCCTGGCAAAAACCTTGCCTCTTTTAAGCTTTCGTAAATATTATAAAAACTCAAAGTATGGCTACTGCCGGGGTACTGAACCGATCCTTTATATCAAACAGATCATGATTTATTACGACATTTTAAAACGTCGGGGGATCGAGCACGGGGAGGTTCAGGCAAAATTGGGCAAGTTGCAATAGTTCAACCAACCGCCGAGGTCACTGAGATCTTTGAATTAAAAATTATGACTTTCTCAGCGATCTTTGCGTTCTCGGCGGTGAACTCGTACGGAAAATTGAGCGCGCCCTAATGTTGCAAAAGTCGGAGGGCTTCAGAGCCAAGGCGTCAAGGGTGAAATTGTAGTCGGTTACCTTGATCCCTTGACAACACAGGATCTGAAGTCCTCCGGCTTTCCCGTAGGGTGAACTACATGACAAAATCGATCCCATCCTTCTTGTCCCGTCGTAGCTCGAAGAGCGGAGTCGGATGAATTCACTAAAGGGGATATCTAAAAATTTTGTCTTCACTATGATATTGGTTATAATAGCAGACCGTTAGATATCCTTTGCCATGTTGTTTATGCAACACTGGGGTGCGCCCTTAGCCGGAGTAGGAGGCACTTTCCCCCACAAACGGATTCGACCGTCTTTCTTCCCCGATAGTTGTGGGCGGCCCATGTCCCGCATAAACCTT
>JBAVYC010000551.1:0-2149 GCA_049698595.1 Desulfobacterales bacterium
AGAGTCCCAAGTTATTAAGTCTGTAGAGAAGCCATTACTTAGATATAATTAGCCATTGGTTGCAAATCCGTTTGGGAATTCAAAGCTATTTTTGAAGGGTGCACCTCAGGAAGCGATTGTCAAAAACGGATCCGATAAGCAGGGTTTCTTCAAAAACTGCCGCCACACTGGAAGCCGAAAGCGGTTTTCCAGCGCTCATATAAATCTCTGTAACCTCATATTGATCGGCGGCCTTTTTCGCAATCCGGATCACCTGCGAGGGTGACAGCACGGCAGGGTCTTTGGAATGTTTGACAAAGGTCAGTAGCTTGGGATGGGATCCAATCCATAAATCACCGCGCTGGTCGATTTCAATATTGTCCACTCCGGTTCCAGCCTCAATCGTGGTGCGCAGCGACAGACTGCCGGTAGCGCTGTCTCGATCATAGACATAAATTTTTTGCCCGACGGTTGCGGCAACATAAACCGATTGGCCATCCGGGCTTAGATTGATGCCGTTGGCGTATGCAAGTGCTTCAGCGACTTTGCGAAAGGTTCTGCCGTCATAATAGAGCACATATGACCGCGCCAGTTGGAGATATTCTTCGGCCGCTCGCCCAAGTGCTGTAGAGTTGCCGTGATCATTGGTTACGTAAAAGGAAACGGGCCCAACCGGGATGACATCATTGGGGCTGTGCATCAAGGCTCCTGATACCGACTGCCGATGAACCAGTTTACCACCCCGATAATCAAAGATTTCAACAAAATGGCCTTCCCGGCGATGATTGACGACAAATAAGGACAGATCACCGTTTTCTGCCATCCACCAGCCGATACCATGGGGATTTAATTCCGGGGAAAAATCCTCGGTCAGGTTCACCAGCCGTGGATCGCTTGATTTCAGATCAAACCCGTAAATAGCCCCCTGTCGTGCCTGATTCTTACGGGACCAGTGGGCTCGGCGGTCATCAGATGAAATGAAGGCCATCGCTGTAGGCGGATGAATGGTGATGTCTTCAGAGCTTAAGACACCTGCAATGGTCTCCACCTGCCCGTTGAAATGCGGGGTGATGGTTTTGAATTCTCCAGCATCGTAAAACGTTTTTATTCCAAGACCCGTCGCTATTACCGCCAGGATCAGTACTACGATAACGGCTTTTTTAAACACCTGCATACCGGACGCTCCAAAATTTCTTATCTGGTGGTTGGTGGTGGCTGGAATTTATAAACTACCTCAAAAATGTCTTTTGGCCTCCCGCCATGGCGGAATTGGTGCTCCGTGTTAAATCCTCGAAATACTGATGTATGCCTGCGGTTTGTCGCATCCTCATTATCTTCCATCAAATGGCTATAACCGGCAACATCTGCGCTGAGGATAGCAGCAAGTTTGCGTTTAAAACCTTCATCTGCCATTTGGCACCCCCGTTGTTAAGGTTTCAAACTAAAGATTCAATAGGTGGATAATTCACAGAAACGCTGTATTAGTTGAGCAGCAGGATTCTATTCAGCAATTAGAGAATCGCTTCAAGTCCGGTCGATTAGTGTATCGTATATTAATAAACAAACCGGTGGGATTTAGTCAATCATTTTCGGGGATTCTGGCAGGTGGTGATATCATATGGCAAAAACCAAATATCAGCCGATAGTGATTTGTAGATGGTACCCCAACCCCGGCAAAAATACAGATATCACATTTTTTAAAGGTCGGTCAATTCTACATAGATGTTTACACTATATGCAGTATTAAGTGATGCCAGATAGTTGTTTTTTGTTGGAGAAGTCTGTAATGATTGATCTCACTGGTTTTTACGAAACGGAGCGGAGTAAAATCCTGTTCAGCGATTTGTTAGCTATAGTTTGATTTTGAATAATCTTTTCATTTATCAAACAATTGTTTGGGATTATTTGTTTTATATTTCAACCACCAATGATCGGAATTTGGCTTATCTCGTAAATTTATTTTTTCCCCAACTTCGGGAGTGATTAGGGTAATAGATTCTTGTTCGGAGAAGGTGACCAATCTTTCAATGGGTTCATACCAGGGATGAAAAGCCAAATCAAAGGTTGCCCAATGCAAGGGAACCAGTAATTGCCCTCTGAGATCTAAATGCTGTTGTCCTGCTTCTTCGGGTGTCATATGAAGCGATCGCCAAGTGCCTTTGTCATTGAA
>JBAVYC010000552.1:0-3586 GCA_049698595.1 Desulfobacterales bacterium
GAACATGGACGTGACCAAGGCCGAGGCCAAAATAAAAGATGCCAGGCAGCTCTTCGAGATCGATGGCAAATATGCCGCCGCCCGCCTGGCCGCAGCGAAGGCACGTGCTTTGCTGGTGGCACCGTAACGGCACCGCAAAGTAAGACCTGATTTGAGTTCAAAATCCATCGGGAGATAGAGGTTTGGCATGCCTGAGGCTGGGAGGCCGGAAAGCTGGGAGGCTAACATTGATCTAATTTTCATGTTTCCTAGTTTCCCGGCTTCCAAGTGTTTTGCCTTTTAGCATCAAACTTTACCTGCATTCCAGCTTCCTGGCCTGCCGGCCTTTGGCGCCAGATGGTTTTGGTCATTTGAATTTTGATCTTTCGGATTTGTTTAGTATTTCGTATTTCGTGCTTCGAATTCCACCTGGTCAGACGCGGCCGAGCTAAGGACTTATAAAAAAGCCCAGAAGGCTCTGCTAATAATTAATTGCACACTAAGTGGGGGATCTGATATGTCACGCGGCAGTATCTCTCTGGCAGCACTTCTGTGGTTGGTGATTGCCTTTCTTGTGATTTATCCGCTGTCCATTCTGGTGGTGGAAAGCTTCAGGATCGCCGAAACGGGCGGCTGGGGCATCGGTAATTACCTGGAATTTTTCCAGGACGCGTATTATCTTAAGACCTTTGGAAATACCCTGCTTCTGAGCACGCTGGTGCTCTTGACGACCACCCTGTTCGGGGTGCCGCTGGCATACATTTTGGCGCGATACCGGCATCGGGGTAAGACTGTTTTCACAGCCCTGATCCTGTTGCCGATCGTTTTACCGGCTTTCGCCGGGGTATTTGCATTCATCATTTTTCTTGGAAAATATGGTACCGTAAATTTAATCTTGATGGAAATCGGGTTGATAGACAAACCCCTAAATCTCATCTATGGTTTTCATGGGCTGGTATTCATCCAATCCCTGCATATGCTCCCGTTTATCGTTCTGGGTCTTTCGGCCGGTTTCACCAACATCGACCCCTCTTTTGAAGAAGCCGCCGAAGTCGAGGGAGCCAGCGGCTTTCGGAGATTTTTCACCATCACCTTACCGCTTTGCACACCCAGCTATCTGGCGGGTGCTGTGCTCGTATTCCTGTGGCCCTTTACCGATTGGCTCACTCCCTTGATTGTGGGGCAGACGGACTTTCTGCCATCGGTTTCGTATATCAACATCTCCTATCACTTTACCGATATGCACCGCAAGCACATGGGGATCGTGGCGGTGGTCCTTTCTGCGATTGTTTGCATCTCCCTCTTTTTGTTCGCCAGATGGTGGGTCGAGAAAAAAAAGTATACCGGTCTTTCAAAAGGAACAACATCTGAAGGCCGAGTGATCGAGCCCGGCGTGTGGGTGAAATCGGGCGCGTATGTATACATGGTGTTTATCGCCATTCTGGTCCTGCTTATTCCGATCGTACTGGGGTTGGCCGCTTTTTCCAGGAGATGGTCTTTTGAGATATTTCCAACTTATTGGACGCTGGAAAATTTCAGGCTCATCCTGCTGGAAAGCCCGGGTCTGATAAAAAATTCTTTCCTTTTCAGCGGAATCGCCCTGATTTTCGGGATTGCCTTCGGGCTTCCGGTGGCCTATCTTATCGTCCGCACCCGGACCCCGGGAAAGGATGCGCTCGACTTTGTGATCACCCTGATGCTGGCGTTCCCGGGTATTGCGATCGGTGTCAGCTATCTCCTGGCATTTTGGAAAGGCATTCCCTTGGCACATTATTGGATCATCATGCCCCTGGCCCTGTTTGCCAGGCGGCTGCCGTATTTTTTACGCATGGCGCACTCCTCTTACTTGCAACTGGATCCTTCCCTTGAGGAAGCCTCCGAGGTAGCGGGTGCCGGTAAAATCAGAACTTTTTTTCTGATATCATTGCCGTTGCTGCTCAAGGGGGTGCTCGTCGGCGTGGTGATGTTCTTCATCATGGCGTTCCAGGAGATTTCCACCGCAGTATTTCTCTATAAAGGAGGATGGGAGACCCTGCCCATTGGCATCTATTTGAACTGGCACCGCGGCATGGAATTCGGAATCGCCGCTGCCATGGCTTTTCTGATGATTGTGATCACCTTCATTCTTTTGCTGATCATATCAAAAATCGGAGGGGGCGTTCTCAAAGCCGCCTGGGGGGCCGGCGAGAAATAAGGAGAAAATTTGAATGGCATTTATAGAGATTCAGAACCTTTTTAAGCGCTTTAAAAACGTCGTGGCAATTAATCACATCCAACTGGAAGTGAAGAAGGGTGAAATGTTGACGCTGCTCGGGCCCAGCGGCTGCGGCAAAACGACCACTCTGCGCTGCATCGCCGGCCTTGAGAAGCCGGACGAAGGGGATATTGTTATTGACGGCAAGTCGATGCTTTCACAGGGATTTGTCCAGCCGTCCAAAAGGGGAATCGGTATGGTTTTCCAGAACTATGCCGTTTGGCCGCATATGAAGGTATATAATAATATCGTTTATGGCTTGAAGATCCAGAAGATGTCCAGGCCGCAAATCAATGAAAAAGCGCAAAAGGTATTGGAATTGGTGGGGTTGAGTGGACTGGAAGACAGATACCCGGCCCAATTGAGCGGTGGACAGCAGCAAAGGGTGGCGCTGGCGCGGGCGCTCGTCGGCAATCCTAAAGTGCTGCTGCTGGATGAACCGCTGAGCAACCTGGATGCCAAACTCAGAGAAGAATTGCGATTTGAAATCAAAAGCCTGGTCAGGCGGATGGGCATCACATCCGTCTACGTTACCCACGATCAGGCCGAGGCCATGGTTATCTCGGATCGGATTGCTGTCATGGATTCGGGGAACGTGGTGCAAATCGGTAATGCGCAGGAGATTTACCAAAAGCCTGCCAATCGATTTGTCGCCGATTTTATCGGCACCATGAATTTTATGTCAGGGGAAGTCGTCGAGGTTGGGCCGAATTCGAATGAGGTTTACGTGCGCACCGAATTCAGCGAAAAGATGCTGTGCACGATGCCCGACAGCCAGTCAGTCAGAACCGGTGAAAAAGTGTATGCATCCATACGTCCCGAGGATGTGGAAATATTTACGGAATTACCTCAAACCAAGGAGAACCTGTTCAAGGGCACTATTGTTCATCGGGCCTACCTGGGAAACTTTCTGTACTTTTTCGTCAGTGTAAATGACACCATGATCAGGGTGCAGGTTGCACATCATGTGCCTCAGGAAGAAGGAGAGGAACTCTACCTTTATCTCAATCCGCCAAAGTGCATGATCCTGTTGTGACCTAACCCGGACAAACCGGAAAGAATAGCCACAAAGTGCAGGGTTTTACAATTTCGGCAGATCTCGTTGAATCGTTTACTTGAGATATCACTTTTAATGGTTCAGCCGGGTGAGGTTTTAAAACAGTTATTGCGAGTCTTTTTCTATGCCTTGCATAGTTTGCGGAGTATGGAACCAGTCGAAACGTATTGGTGAATGCTAAGGGGCTAGATCTTCATTGATTAGGAGGCGCTCACCTTTGAAATCTTTGTCGATGCGATACTTTTTTTTAACCAGAATTCTATAAGCCAGAACTACGGTAGCCGGATAATCGGTTC
>JBAVYC010000553.1:0-4365 GCA_049698595.1 Desulfobacterales bacterium
GGGAAAGAACCGTCTTGGATATACCGAGGCTGGCAATCGAGCCAGGAAATATTTATGCCCTGCTGGGGACAAATGGCGCCGGCAAAACAACTTTGCTGAACATCCTGGGATTTCTTGAGGCTCCCACCACCGGTTTTATTCACTACCGCTCGCAACAGGTGCGATACACCGAATCCCAACTTCAGCACCTGCGCAAAGAAGTCATCATAGTTGACCAACATCCGATTCTGTTTACAACTACGGTTTACAAAAATCTGGAATTTGGATTGAGAATCAGAGGCTTTGGCAAAAAAAAGCGGGATCGTATTATAGACGAAATGTTGGATCTGGTAGGGTTGCAGCATTTTTCCAAAGCCCGGGCGCAGCACCTTTCCGGGGGGGAAACCCAGCGGATAGCCATTGCCCGGGCTCTGGCACTTGAGCCCCGGGTTTTTCTCTGTGATGAGCCCACTGCCAGCGTAGACATCGAGAATCAAAATATCATCATTAACATAATAAAACAGATTAATGAGAGCAAGAAAATTACCGTCCTGTTCACCACTCATGATCGCTCCCAGGCGGTCGGTCTGGCGCATCACACCCTGGTGCTTGATCACGGGCAACTTGTGACAAGCGTCTATGAAAATGTATTTACCGGGGTGTTGGGGCATGACAGTTCCGGAAAATTATGTTGTGCAATCCACGATAAGATTTCGCTCCAAATCCCACAAAAGAATCTCAACAACGGTAGCAGAAGAGTTCGTGTTGTTATCGATCCTGAAAAGATAAATCTCATGGATTTTGATGATAAGGCCTGTGAGTTAAACCCCATCCGGGGAAGGGTGATTCAGGTGATGGCGGAAAACTCCAAAATTCGACTGGTTGTCGATGCCGGCATCAATATTGCACTTTTGATTCCCCAAAAAAAATACGAACAAACCCGGCCGCTGGTCGGTGAACTTGTTGGTGTTTGCATTCCTTCAGAGGCCATCCAAATTCTTAAATCCAACGCTTAGAATCAGTAAATGTCTCCGCCTTGACGGGATTCCCATTTTAATTGTATTAACCCCAGTTGAAACAGGTTTTAAGGCTACAGTTACAGGGTCGTTTCCAGGAGACTTACGGCAATGATTTTTCCGGTATCCGGTGTTGGAGTAAACCCCTTGGTTCCTTTCGGGGTCGCTTTTATCATCTCATTTTTCACTTCAATGGGTGGTGTTTCCGGTGCGTTTTTGCTGCTTCCCTTTCAGATGAGCTTTTTAGGCTATACCGCGCCATCTGTGAGCGCAACCAATCATGTATTTAACATCGTGGCAATTCCCAGCGGTGTTTATCGTTACGTCAGAGAGGGGCGAATGCTCTGGCCCCTGACATGGGCGGTTATCATCGGAACATTACCCGGTGTCTTTATCGGCGCCTGGATCCGAATCGTCTACCTGCCGAATCCCGATAGCTTTAAACTTTTTGTCGGTTTCGTTCTTTTTTATATTGGCTGGCGACTGCTGCTGGATGTATATCGACGGAAAAGCGCTAATAAGGAAAAAGGGCCATCTGCTCCAGCCGGCGGCTCTCATTCTGTACGCGTAATTGCCAGCACCTTACGGAAAGTGGAATTTGATTATGACTGCGAAATATATAGGTTCTCAACACCCACAGTCTATGGTATCTGCTTTTTAGTGGGTATTGCCGGGGGGATCTATGGAATCGGCGGTGGATCCATTGTGGCACCCTTTTTTGTGGCTATTATCGGTCTGCCGGTTTATGCGGTGGCCGGGGCAGCTTTGATGGGGACATTTGTGACCTCCTTGGCCGGAGTATTTTTCTATCAGATCCTGGCGCAATTTCACCCCCATCTGTCGGTAGCACCGGACTGGCGCCTGGGAGCGATTTTTGGTATTGGTGGGATATTGGGCATGTATCTGGGAGCCCGCACCCAGAAATACGTGCCTTCCAGAGTTATAAAAGGTATGCTGTGTGCCTGCGTGCTGTTTGTAGCGGGGAAATATATTCTTGGATTTTTTTTCTAATAAAAAAACTTGCGAATTTAAACACTTAATTTTTTCCACTTCAGCAAGTAGGCGATCGCAATGCCGGCAATAAAACCGGCAGCCAGATGGGTGGCCAGCGTAATCCCCAAAATGATCAGGCAGACAAACAGCTCTTTTCGATCTTTTAAGTCCAATACCGTCAGGGCCAGTTGACTGCCGGCAAAAAGAAGCAGGACGCCTAAAACCGATAGCGGAAGCAGAAAAATAATTGCCAGACAGTGGGGGCCCAAAAGTATAGCCAACGCGATGAATATTGTACCGATCATTAAGTTGGAACCCACCGTGCGGGCACCGAAGCGAAAATGGGCGGCCAATCCGCCGGCCCCATGGCACAGCGGCATGCCGCCGATGGCAGAACTCAGAAAGTTAGCCAGCCCCATGCTGATACAGGTTGCCTTGTAGGTAACTTTTTTTGATTGCTCTCCAAAATACTCTCCGGATAAATCTGCGTAAGCAATTACAGCATTTCCCAGGGTCATCGGGATTTGGGGCAGTACCAGGGCCAACAGCGCAAACGTAAAATCGGCAGTGGTCGGCCAGCCATATGGCAGAAAACCGGGCAGATTGATGCCGATTTTCAGGTAATCAAGGCCTTCGCGGGTACCAAAGGCCAATCCGAGGATCAATCCTCCGAAAATAATTATAATCGCGGCCGGCAATTTTTTATTTTCAAGTAAAAGAAGGGTCAACACGCCTCCCGCAATGCCGATCACAATACCGATGGGTATCCATCCGATACTTTGCATTGTCAGGTAGGGTTCTGTGTTTTGATTGAGAATCTGAAACTTCGATGTTCCCAGCATTAATTTGACGCCGCCGATCATCAGCAAAGTTCCGGTAGACAACTGTACGCCCCTGACGACCGATTTGGGAATGTACCTGCCGATCAAGCCCATAATACCTGTCGCGCCGATGATCAGGAGCACCAGTGCCATTAGGAGTCCAGATGCCGTGATTTGGGAAGCATTCATTCCGGTTGTTATAGCATAGGCGCTGATGACTTTCATCGGTTGGACCGGAACTGTTACGCCGTAATACATCCCGGAAAAGATGTAAAAAAGTCCCACGGATAAAAACAGTCCGGCAGGGTTTAATCCATTGATCAATATCAGTCCGATAGCCATAGGAAGCAGAGTTCCCAAGTCACCCAGAGCACCGGCGAATTCGACTCGATTGAACAAGTATTTGGATTTCATCTGATTTTTCTCCGCGCTGATCAGTAGCATTTTGAATTCACGCGGTCAAAGCTTTTTATTCTGTATCCAAAGCCAGGTCCTCTGGACCTGGATTCTTTATTTTGGTGGTTGAAATATCGAGGAAAGTATACTATTTAGGCTTAAAATTCATATCGTAGTCCGAGACAAGAAAAATGAAAACTGCAAAAGTTGGTCGAAATGATACCTGCCCCTGCGGCAGCGGCTTAAAATACAAAAAATGCTGTCTGGGCAACTCCGAAACCGGAACCGAGGATATTGAAGCGACCTATGTCCGCAAGTATAATATCCGTCTTAAAAAAGCGGCGGATATCGATGGCATCCGTAAGGCCGGGCGCCTGGTGCTGGAGACCCTCGATCTGCTGGAGACCAAGATCAAGCCCGGAATCGCCACAGACGACCTCAACACGCTGGCCCATGAGTTTACGGTTAAAAATGGCGCTACCCCGGCCCCCTTGAATTATCGGGGTTTTCCCAAGAGTATATGTGTTTCGATCAACGAGGTCATCTGCCACGGGATCCCCGGAAACCGGGTCATACAAGACGGCGATATTGTCAATGTCGATATCACATCCATTCTAAACGGTTATTATGCCGATGCGAACAAAACTTTTTTTGCCGGAACCCCGGGTCCCGATGCCCGTAAGATCGTGGACATCGCCCGGGAATGTCTCCGCAGGGGTATGTCCGTGGTGAAACCCGGAAATACTATCGGGGATATCGGCTGGAGCATCCAGACTTATGCCGAAGCCCGAGGATGTTCGGTTGTGCGCGAGTTTGTGGGGCATGGGGTGGGGCTGGGATTCCACGAAGCTCCCCAGGTACCCCATTTCGGCCATAAAGGCACGGGGATCGGCCTGATTTCCGGGATGGTTTTTACCATTGAACCGATGATCAATCTCGGCAAAAAAGAATTAAAAATACTGGACGACAACTGGACGGCGGTCACCAAAGACGGGATGCTTTCCGCTCAATTCGAGCAGACGGTTGTGGTCACGGAAAATGGCGTCGAAAGCTTGACGCCGTATGAATGAGCAGAGGACAGATGTCAGAGGACGGATGACAGAGGACAGATAACAGATGACAGATGACAGATGGCAGAGGACAGATGGCAGAGGACAGAT
>JBAVYC010000554.1:0-3791 GCA_049698595.1 Desulfobacterales bacterium
CCCCGGTAATATTGGCCAGCCTGGGACGGCGGGTTTCAATATCCACCACCAGGGCCGTGAGGGTGTTGATCAAAGAAAGGCAATCTGCGCCGCCCTCCTGGGCCGCCAAAGCTATTTCTGTGATGTCGGTGACATTGGGTGACAGTTTTACGATCAGGGGCTTGGTAGTTTGATCCCGAACCCCCCGGACAACGCGGAAAGCGGCTTTCGGATCGACGCCGAATACCATGCCGCCGGCTTTGACATTGGGGCAGGAGATATTTACCTCGATCGCGGCGATAGCTTCTACCGCATCGATGCGGGCGGCTAGCTGCATATACTCTTCTTCCATTTTACCGTATATATTGACAATGACCGGTGGTGTCAGACGCTCCAGGAAAGGAAGCTTATCCGCGATGAAGGCCTCGATACCGACATTTTCAAGGCCGATGGCATTCAGCATGCCGCACGGGGTCTCAACGATGCGCGGCGGCGGATTGCCTTTGGTCGGCTCTAAAGACAATCCTTTCACGATAATTCCACCAAGACGATTTAAATCAACAAGATGATCGAATTCCCGGGCATAGCCGAATGTGCCGGAAGCCGTCATCACTGGATTTTGAAGTTTTAATCCACCGATATTTACTTTTAAATCCGGTTTTTTTGACATTATTTGAATTTCCGCTATTCTTAATTTGCTATTTCCAAGTTCTCTGATCTATTTTCCAAACGCCTCTGAATAGCCTTTACCTTGGCTTCCAGGTTCGACAGATAAGCGGGCTCGCTTTGTTTGGGACCCTGAATAGGATCGTACTGAATAGTCTTAATCTGCGCTAAAACTTTCTGCACATTACCGTCTTCTTCGATCAGAGATGACTCAACCAGGTTTAAAAAATCCCGGCAATGAGTCATTGATTTTCGGAAGTAATCATTCGCGTCTTGACCGATGAGGACCTGGCGGTGCCCCAGACAAAGGACATCAAATTCCACTTCGCTCAACCGGCTCATGGATTCGTAATACTGATCGAAGTCCACCAGCGCTTCAGAAACAATATAACCGGTCGCATCCGGTACCCCGGCGGCTTCGGAGCATAACAACACCTTTTTCTGGGGAATGAAATAGCTCAGGCAATCCCGGGTATGCCCAGGTGTTTCAACCACCTGAACTGTCAAGTCGGGTGACAATTTAATGAATTCTCCGCCTTTTAACGTGACATCTACTTCAAAAGGCTCAAACCGCTGAAACTCGACCAATTCAATTCCGATGGTTTTGGCCAACGGTTCATTAGCCCGGGTCAATTTCCGAATCAATGCAAGGGCGTTGGGACGGCCGAGCACCTTTTTAGCTTTTGCGGAAGCCACCACTTTGAGGTCTGAAAACTCTTTTTTAAGAAACGAGACCGATCCGCAGTGATCAAAATGAGAATGAGTCAAAAAACAGTATTGAAGGTTCCGGCGACCTAAAACCTGCCGGATTCCATCCGCATAGATTTTGCCGAAAAAGGCCAGCCCAGCATCAAAAATAGCGGGTTTTTCACCGTCCAGAAGATAGACCGGCATCGCGGGTGTCCCCACCATGTATAAGCCATCGATAATTTGTCCTGTATTATTTATAATCATGAAGGACGGGTCCCGTTAAAATTCATTGCCAAGCAGACTCATTGGAAGTATGTATAAGATAGAAATGCGCAGATAGCAAGGTGATGTTTGTCGAATTCGTGTGGGTGGGTGTGACCGTTTTGATCGTTCAGATGGTTTAGATCGTTGTAATGGTTTGGCTCGTTGCGAACGTAAAACATTGAATGCTGAATGATAAAAGCTCAGCCGCTAAGACACGAAGGCACAAATAATAGGAATAATGCAATCCAGATCCAAATATTCTGCAAACAGAATCGCCCTGATCTCAACTCCCTGGCCGCTTTACAACCGTCCCTCCATTCAGCTGGGCACGCTTAAGTCCTATTTGCAGACCGTTTATCCGGATATGCAAGTCGACGCCCAGCATGTCTATTTAAAACTGGCGGAGGCCATCGGCTACCGGCAATATCATGAGATTTCAAAGCGCACCTGGCTGGCGGAAACTGTCTATGCCGCCCTGCTGTACCCGGAGCGGTTTCAGCAGATTGAAAAGTTGTTTAATCGGGAATCCGGTCGCAAATCAGTTCTAAGGGTTGCCGGGCTTGGGAACATTGCCGCCATAGTTAAAAAAATATCGGATGAATTTATTAACAGCCGGAATTGGGACGATTATTTGCTGACCGGTTTTTCAGTGTCACTTTGTCAGTTGACTTCCGCTTTGTATTTTATAAAACGCATTAAAGATAAGGCACCGAAACTGATCATTGTCATCGGCGGTTCAACTTTTTCCGGATCGACAACCGGGGAGTTATTTAAACTGTTTCCCGAAGTCGATGCCGTGATCAATGGTGAGGGCGAACTGCCTTTCAGTCAGCTGATTACCTGTCTGAGAAAATTTTCGAGACTTTCCGACGTGCCTTTCATTCCAGGCTTAAGCAGGCCGGAAACTGCTACAGATCATTCGACGTCCGCCAGTTTCCAGCAGTTAACATCGCTGAAAACGCTTCCCCCGCCGGACTTTGGTGATTATTTCGACCTGCTCAGATCTTTCGATCCACAAAATGCGTTTTTCCCTGTTTTGCCTGTTGAAACATCCCGCGGTTGCTGGTGGCAACAGTCATATGTGCCCGACAAAACCACCCCGAAAATGTCGGGACATCCCGCAGGCTGCGCGTTTTGCAACCTTAACCTCCAGTGGCAAGGCTATCGTACCAAAGCGCCATCACAGGTGGTGAGCGAAATCGACCGCCTGACCGATACACACCAAACACTTTCGGTGTCTATGGTGGATAATGTGCTGCCGCGGAAAACATCGACGGAAGTGTTCACGAAGTTGGACGGGTTGAAAAAAGATTTGGGCCTGTTTTCAGAAATCAGGGCCTCCACATCCTGGGCGGAATTAAAGGTCATGAGAAAGGCCGGAATGCAGGAAGTCCAGATCGGCATTGAAGCACTTTCCACCCCTTTGTTAAAAAAACTTCACAAAGGCACCAGCGCGATTCAGAATCTGGAAATTATGAAAAACTGTGAAGCTTTAGGCATCGAAAATATTTCTAACCTCATCCTTTATTTTCCGGGCAGCGATGAACGGGATGTCGCCCTGACCCTACAAAGCATCGAATTTGCCCTATCCTATCGACCCCTCAAAACCGTAGATTTCTGGCTCGGGCGGGGAAGTCCCGTTTGGTGCAGACCTAAAACCTATGGTATCCGGGCGGTTTTTAATCATCCGAACTGGGCGGTATTATTTCCCCAAAAAATTTTCCATAATCTGGAATTCATGCTCCAGGCTTACCGCGGTGATTTGGGCTATCAAAGAAAAATCTGGCAACCGGTTAGGAAGAAGGTGGCGACCTGGCACAAAATTTATACCAACCTGCACGCAGGGCCGCGCCGCTCTCCTATTTTAACCGTGCGCGACGGCGGCGATTTTTTAATTATCCGGCAATGCCGGATAAACACCGAACCCTTGAACCATCGTCTGACGGGTACTTCCCGCCAAATTTATCTTTTTTGCAGCCAGCATCGTTCACTCAAAAAAATTCAAGATCGGTTCCCGGCCTTTGCCGAAGATAAAATCGTTGCATTTTTGAAAATGATGGTCGACAAAAAGTTGATGTTTGAGGAAAACGGAAGTTATTTGAGTCTGGCGGTGCCGGTCAATCCTTGGCTTTAACAGATGCTTCCGCCACGCCCAACTGCTCCAGCATGGCAACTTGCCCCTCGGCCGTTGC
>JBAVYC010000555.1:0-2004 GCA_049698595.1 Desulfobacterales bacterium
AACCTTCAAGCCTATTTAAGCCTGGCCGGAGTTTTGATGGTGGGTGGAACCTGGATTGCAAAAAAGGAGGATATTGCAGCCCACAGGTGGGATGTGATTAAAGCTAACTGCCATGAAGTGGTCAAACGAATTGCGCAGATACCTGCGAAGCAAGATTAGCGCATTCATCCGCTAATTCATTGGCGGATACTTATTATGTCGATCGCATTATCAAGATTGCAATACTTTATAATTTAATTCGAAAGGAATATTTACGATGCTGGAAGGTGGCTATATCGGACAGATATTGAGAATTAATTTAACAGAAAAATCAACCCGGGTAGAAACGCTTAAAGAAAATGACGTCATGAAACTTTTAGGCGGGCGTGGGATTGCCGCCAAAATGTACTATGATGAAATTGGTCCCGAAGTGAAACCTTTTGATGCAGCCAACAAGGTGTTTTTTATGACCGGTCCTTTAACCGGTGTTTCACTGCCGTCAACGACCAAGTTTCAGCTCGCCACCAAATCGCCTGAAACCGGCACTTATTTGTGTTCAAATTGCAGCGGCCGGTTCGGCCCGCAGTTGAAAAAGGCCGGTATTGACGGCCTGGTGATCGAAGGGCAGGCCCCAGACTGGACCTACATCACGATTGAAGATGATCGGGTGACCTTCGGTGATGCCTCCAAGTGGCAAGGAATGACTACCGAACAAACTCTGGGAGTCTTGCGCGAACAGATTTGTGATAAACAAACGGGCGCTCTGTCTATTGGTCCGGCCGCCGAACGCCTCGTCCGCATTGCCTATATAAATGTGGATAGCCGGGCTTTCGGACGCGGCGGCCCGGGTGCGGTATTGGGCTCCAAGAAACTCAAAGGGATCGTTGTCAAGGGGAGTAAAAAGATTCCGGTGGCGAATCCTGATCGCGTTAAAGCGATCTTAGCAGCCGCCAATCTGAATTTGCGAGAATCCCGGGCCAACCATACCAAATTCGGCACCCACCAGTACATTGAAGTCATTAATGACTTAGGGGCCATGCCGACCCGCAATTTCCAGACAACTTATTTTGAAGATGGCGCTCAAATTGATGCCGCGATGATGAAACAGAAGTATTTCGTTAAAAACTACGCCTGTTTTCACTGTCCGGTAGCCTGCGGCAAGATCTGTGAAGTAAAGGAGGGGCCCTATGCGGGTGCGCGGGCACGAACGGAATTTGAAACCATCGGCCTGATTGGGCCTAATTGCGGTGTAGCTGATTTCGGCGCGATTGTAAAAGGCAACCAAATCTGTGATGCGCTTGGGTTGGATACGATATCGGCCGGTAACGCGATTGCTTTAACCATGGAGCTGTTCGAGCGGGGCCTGATTAAACCGGAAGATATAGACGGCATTGAAGCACGCTTTGGCAATGCCCAGGCCATGCTGGATATCATTACGCTGATCGGCGAACGCCGCGCGTTCGGCGATCTTTTAGCCGAGGGGATGCGCGGGGTTTTAGCGGCCCATCCCGAGTGGAGTCCCTATATTATGCAAGTCAAAGGGATGCCTTTTTCGTCCTATGATCCCAGTGCTTTTTATGGCAATGCCCTAACCAACGGCACTTCCAGTCGTGGTGCTTGTCATAATGTGGGGGGCTGGACTATTCGGGCGGAATTACAAAGCGGCGAATATGACCGGTATGCGCTCGAGGGCAAGGGAAAATTGGTCCAGACCATCCAGGATAATCGGGCCTATGTGGACAGTCTCGGCCTGTGTACGGTCGTACGCGGCTCAATGGGATTTTCCGATAATCCCACCGGGGATGTATTAAAAGCGGTAACGGGTTACAATTTTACACCTGAATTAATTGAGATCGGAGGTCGTATTTATACGATTGAACGGCTCATTTTGAATCGCGAAGGCCTTGATCGCAAAGATGATCAAATGCCCGAGCGCGTCATGAACGAAGAAATTCCTTCGGGCCCTGCCAAAGGACATCGTATTTCGCAGGCAATGTACGATATCATGTTGGACGAGTATTATGA
>JBAVYC010000556.1:0-2095 GCA_049698595.1 Desulfobacterales bacterium
CGGCCCAGGCTTTTGTGGGGAATTTCCTGGCAACCTTTAAGGAATACCCGCCGCGCATGAAGGCCGCAAGTTTCAGCCTGGACCAGGTGATGGAAAAGATGATGAGTCCTGCGGGAGCCCAATAATCGTTGCGACGGACCCGCGCGGGGCCGGCTTTTCCGGGCTGCGCCCCGCGCCCGAATTTCGACACTAGATAATGACGAAACCAGCGAAAGGAAAAAGACATGAGACGTAATCTATCGGTGGCCATCACACTGGCCGCCGCACTGGCGTTAGCGTCGCTTGCGGCGGCAGCTGAACCATTGCCCTCCTGGAACGAGGGGCAAACAAAGCGCGCCGTCGTCGACTTCGTGCAGCGCGTCACCACGGTCGGCGGCGCTGACTTCGTGCCGGTGCCGGAACGTATCGCCGTCTTCGACAACGACGGCACACTGTGGGCCGAAAAACCGATGTACGTTCAGTTGACCTTCGCTCTCGACCGGGTGAAAGCGCTGGCGCCGACCCACCCCGAATGGAAGGACAAACAGCCTTTTAAGGCAGCGCTGGAAGGCGACTTGAAAACCGTCGCGGCCGGGGGCGAGCACGCGCTGCTGGAACTGGTCATGGCGACGCATGCCGGCATGACGACCGACGCCTTCACCCAGGTGGTGAAGGACTGGCTGGCCACGGCGAAACACCCGCGTTTCAACCGGCCTTACACCGAACTCGTCTACCAACCGATGCTCGAACTGCTGACCTATCTGAGGGCCAACGGATTCAAGACTTATATTGTGTCCGGCGGCGGCATCGAATTCATGCGCCCCTGGACGGAAAAGGTCTACGGCATTCCGCCCGAGCAGGTCGTCGGCAGCAGCATCAAGACCCGTTTCGAGCTGCGCAACGGCACGCCCGTGCTGGTGCGGCTGCCGGAAATCAACTTTATCGACGACAAGGCGGGTAAACCCGTCGGCATTCAGATGCACATCGGCCGGCGGCCCATCGCCGCTTTCGGCAACTCCGACGGCGACCTGCAGATGATCCAATGGACCACCGCCGGTCCGGGGGCACGCTTTGGCCTCATCGTCCATCACACCGATGCCGACCGCGAATATGCCTACGATCGTCAGTCTTCCGTTGGCCGTCTCGACAAAGCCCTCGACGAGGCCGGGAGACACGGCTGGACCGTTGTGGATATGGAGCAGGACTGGAAGCGGATTTTTCCATAGGAGCTGCCTATGAATTTGTGGATGCCGGCGACAGAGAAATCGATCAGAAAGGCGCGCCCTTGCAGGGAGACCTTAAGGGTGAATACGACAGCAACGCAATTCACTTTTTTGCTGTCAATCTAATCTGGAAGTTAAAAAAAAATCGGTAAATTCACCAATGTTTTTTATCTGATCATACTAGCAATGCTTGTGTTTACGATAGGTTCTGCAGTAACCTTCACACGGATAATGATTGCTTTTACCCAATACTAGAAAGGAAGGACGCGAAACCATGAATGCAAAAAATGTTTTATCATCCCCTTTACGGTATCTCGACAAAGCCCTGAACGGCCTTAGAGATCTCGGTTTGATGCCCCAGAAGCCGGACGAAATGCCGGTAATCACGCTGATCGGTCAGATCAGCGAATTGGATGAAGAAAAGACCGTCGCCATTGCCCGTACCCTTAGCAACACAACGGTATTTAACGAAGTGGTGCGCGAACAGATCGCGGCCATGAATGTGGGCGAGCGCTACGAGACCATCACAAAATCATTTGACAGCATTCGCGATGATGCCAAAAGCATGGTAGAGCAGCTTGACGACGGCAAAATCGACACCATGGAACGGCTGTCGAATTTCTGGATGAAGGTGACCCGCGGCGATATCCCCAGCCGTTTCAACAAGATTAAAAAAACCTATATGGAGGTGTCGGCCGATACCAAAGACCAAATGGAGCGCGAAAATCAGATCCTTGAATCCTACCGCGACTTTCGCGGTGCCCTGAAAGAATCCCAGGTCATGGCCTTCCAGGTCCTTAAAAAAGCAGAAACCCAGGTCGAAGTTGCCAAAACCCGTTTGGAAGAAGCCACCAAGGCCTTGGAGTCCAATACCAGTGAGGACCGTGCGACCA
>JBAVYC010000557.1:0-3261 GCA_049698595.1 Desulfobacterales bacterium
GAGAGGAGGAGGTCCAATAGAGAACGCCGAATCGATGATGACCGCAGAAAAGTTCTAAATAAGAGACAGATCAATGGGCCGGAACGACGGGGCTATTTCAATGATTGAATACCATTCGGCGGTTACACCAATCCCTGATCCAGCATGGCATTGACCACGCGCACAAATCCGGCAATATTGGCGCCGGCCAAATAGTTGTCGGCTTCACCATATTCAGCCGCCACATCCAGACAGGTCTTGTGGATGTTCTTCATGATCGCTCTCAGACGTTGATCGACTTCCTCTGCGGACCAGTTGAGCAGCATTCGATTCTGGGCCATTTCCAAGCCGGACACCGCCACACCACCGGCATTGGCGGCCTTGGCCGGAGCAAACAGCAGTTTATTATCCAGAAAAATCTTGACGGCTTCCGGGGATGACGGCATATCGGCGCCCTCGCAGATCATCTTGATGCCATTGTTGATTAGATTATAGGCATCTTTTTCGCCGATTTCATTTTCAAACGCACAGGGAAAGGCACAATCGGCCCGGTGGGTCCACAAGGGGTTGTAATCCAGCGCGCTATCGGCTTCGGTGTAAACGGTCTCAGAATATTTATCAACATATTCCCGGATTCTGCCGCGTTTAAGGTTTTTTAACCGCTTGACAAAAGCCAGCTTTTTGCCGTCGATGCCCTCCGGGTCATAAATATAGCCGGATGAGTCGGAAAGGGTCAGCACCTTGGCGCCCAGCTCGATAATTTTTTCCGCCGTGTGCTGGGCGACGTTCCCGGAACCGGAAATCAGACAGGTTTTGCCAGCCAACGTGTCATTGCGGACTGCCAGCATCTCAGCCGCAAAATAACCGACACCATATCCGGTTGCCTGGGGGCGAATGTGGCTGCCCCCCCATTGCAGACCTTTGCCGGTCAGAACACCGGTGAATTCATTGCGCTGCTTCTTATACATACCGAAGAGATAGCCAATTTCCCTGGCACCCACCCCGAGACCGCCATCCGGGATGTCGGTGTCCTGCCCGATGTGGCGGCTCAGTTCGGTCATAAAACTCTGGCAGAACCGCATGACTTCGTCATCCGATTTCCCCTTGGGTTCAAAATCACCCCCCCCCTGGGCACCGCCCATGGGCAGTGTTGTCAGCGCGTTTTTAAATACCTGTTCGAATGCCAAAAATTTAAGGACACTGAGATTTACCGAAGGATGAAATCGCAACCCGCCTTTGAAAGGGCCGATGGCGGAATTCATTTCGATGCGGAAGCCGCGATTGACGCGCACCCACCCCTCGTCATCCATCCAGGGAACCCGAAAGGTAATCACGCGTTCCGGTTCCGTGATTCGCTCCAGAACACCCAACCGGCGATATTCCGGGTGACGTTCCAATACCGGCATGACCGTTTCTGTCATTTCCTTTACGGCCTGATGAAATTCCATTTCTCCCGGATCCCGTGCGAAAATCGGTTTTAAAATTTTATCTGGCATAGCATACCTCCTTCAATTCGGCTTAGAACTGAAAGTATCTGTTATTGAGATCTTAGGCGTCAATTATCGCCAATGCTTCTTCACGATAGGCGTCCATCACGTATTGGATACCGGTGATTTTGGCACATTCCTCCGTCAGCGAGAACAGGTCGTCGCGGCTGATAAATTCCACTTTCCAGTTACGAGATCCGGCCATCATTTGCTGAAGTCCAACCATGATTTTGTCGACCACATTGTAGAGCCCGATGGCACCCAACGGCAGGGTGTCCACTTCCGATCCGTATTTTTCCTTCAAGACTTCATAGTTCATAAAAATTTCTTCTTTGATAAAGCCAAATTTCGAGACGTTGGGCGGCAGACCGCCGTTTTCGTCGCGCAGCCACTTTTCCGCATTTTTGCCGACCATGCCCGGGATCATCAACGCTCGGCCCATGCACACAGCCTTGCAATAAGGTGCGCCCAGGGCCAGGGCCTTGAAGACATGATCTTCGGCCGAAAATCCTCCGGCAAAGGCCAGATCAGGGACGCGTCTACCACGTTTTGTCAGGCGATCGCTCAACTCACAAGCCATGGAATGTAGGTAGATGGAAGGTATGCCCCATTCGGTCATCATGCGCCAGGGGCTCATTCCCGTGCCGCCCGGCGCTCCGTCAATGGTAAGCAGATCGATATTGGCATCCGAGGACCAGCGGATGGCCATCGCCAGTTCTCTCATCGGATAAGCGCCGGTCTTCAAGGTAACCCGTTTGGCTCCCAATTTGCGCAGCCGGTCCACCTCGTTCATAAACCCTTCCTGGTCTATAAATCCGAGACGCGAGTGTCTTTCGAACTGTTTTAAGGGACCGGCTTTAAATGCGGCCTGGTGTGCGGGATCTTCCGGATCCGGGGTGACGATGTAACCACGTTTTTTCAATTGAACCGCCCGCTCCAGAGAGTTGACCTTGATTTCTCCGCCGATGCATTTGGCGCCCTGGCCCCATTTTAGCTCGATGGTTTCCACCCCGAGATTCTCGATGACATATTCCGCTACACCATTACGCGTATCTTCCACATTCATCTGGACTAGAATATCGCCATAGCCTTCATGGTAGCGGCGATATTCATTTACGCGCCGATCCATCTCCGGTGATTTTTTTATCTTGCCATCGTTGTCGAGCTCCAATTCAGGATCAATTCCACAGACATTTTCACCACATACCAGACTGATGCCGCTGATGGCGGCGCCGATAGCAAAATGGTTCCAATTTTTACGTGCAATGTCCGTGCTGCCGAGGGCACCCGTGAAAATCGGCACTTTCATCTTGACCTTATCGGTAACTCCATATGAAGTTTCCGTATTGACATTGGGAAAGGTGGCTTGATCGGGATCAGGTTCGACCCCTTTGGCACCCAGGGCATACCCCATAATATTCAAATGCGAGTAATCCACCGGATAATCTTTGTCGGCGCCGGCAGTGACGCTGCCAAACGGCTGGGGGTAGAGAAGCTCTCGCCCCCGAAAGGTCGCTTGGAACATGTCGCAGTTTCCCTTGCAACCATCTAAACACCTGCTACAGATACCGGATTGAGGTGCAATGTCGCGTGAGCGATTCCTGGTTTGTAGCGCATCGTTTCCATTCGGTCGATGTAAGTTCATAATCTTCCTCCTTGTTCCACGAACAAAAATTTAAGCCATCTCTTTTTGAGCTGGGATCCACTTGCCTGAGCAGCAAAGCTTCAATTGAAATTTTATCAAAATAGTCTGATTCATATTAGAAAATCAATAATTTTATTGGAGGAATACATT
>JBAVYC010000558.1:0-2985 GCA_049698595.1 Desulfobacterales bacterium
TTCCAAAGGAGGAGAAAATGACCAGTATCTTAACCAGTGATGTCCAAACATATGTCAGAGAACTGATTTCAAAGGCGTTCGGATCTGTCAATAACGAGGAAAAAGCGCCCTCTGAGAACCGAGGATCATTCAACGGTGAACATCAGAAACAGCCACAACAAACAGCCGGGTTTGGCCAACAGATAAAAGAATAAACCCAGACTGAATTTGTCTAAATATGGTTACCTCTGTCCTAAAGGCCATAGGGCTGCCGAGTTCAGCACGGCACCAAACCTGATTATGCTCTCAGGGTAGATCAAAGAGAAAATATATCAAGATCTTAAATTCGTATTTTCGAAAAAGCCTTTGTTGAGGCGATTGCAAGGAAGAAACAGGATAAGGAGACAATCATGGAAATGAAAAAAGTGCTCGCAGGATGGAGCAAGATCTGTCCCGGATGCAATATCGGACGTAAATATCCGGATTCATTTATTGGCAAGAAAGTGAGAAATCACTGGGAAAAAGGTTGTAGCTCTCATAACGCCTATGTTGAGGTGTACGGCAGCGATGAGCCTTCGCTAGAAAAAGGAGAAGAAAAATCCAACAATACGTGAACCGAATGATAATCAACAGTGAAGATCAGAAACAGCAAAGACAAACAGCCGCATTCGGCCAAAAGGTACAAGACGGGGCAGCTTGAATTTTTATGGATACGGCACCGGCAAAGAGATCGCCAATTTATATAACCTAGCGTGGGTCTGTGTTTGATTTAGAGCGCCTATCTTAACGGTTTTGGAGAGGAGGGTTTCCGTGATCATGGTCAGGATAGCAATGAATGCACTTCCCGAAAAGCAGAAAGAGGTTATGCAAACCCTTCTTTCAATGATTGCGTCCACCGGAAAGGAGAGGGGTTGTCTGAGCCATCACGTCTTCCGGGATATCGAAGACAAGAACAGTTTCAGCCTGATCGATGAATGGGAAACCCGTGAAGATCTGGACCAGCATATAAGGTCAGCCAAGTTCGGTGTTTTGCTTGGAACAAAGAGTCTATTGTGCGAACCCCCGAACATTCAAATCCACACGGTTTTCAATTCGGAAAGAATGCCTGCCGTTAACGTCGCAGAGGATAAAAGCACCTAATTGCCTCCATAGATGTGCATCTGCAGAAAGGAGTCTTAAGATATGAACGTTCTCCTGATTTACCCAAAGTTTCCCGACACCTTTTGGTCTTTTAATTACGCTCTAAATTTCATTCGGAAGAAAGCAGCATACCCACCGCTTGGCTTGCTCACCGTCGCGGCCATGTTACCGGATGAATTTCAAAGGCGTCTGGTGGATGTCAACGTAAACGGCCTCACCGATGATGATCTCTCATGGGCGGACATAGCCTTCATCGGAGCAATGGCTGTTCAACGGGACTCAGCCAAACAAATCATTGCCCGGTGCAAGGCGATGGGGTTGAAAGTCGTCGCGGGGGGACCGCTTTTTACGGCGGAGCCGGATGCCTTTGAAGCGGTGGATCACCGGGTCCTCGACGAGGCCGAACTGACATTGCCGTCTTTTCTTGAGGACCTGAAAAACGGTCATCTGAAAAAAAACTACCGGGCATCCGGTTTTTGCGATCTTCATCACACCCCGTCTCCTGTCTGGGATCTGATAGATATGAAAAATTATGCGTCCATGAGCATTCAGTTTTCCAGGGGCTGTCCATTCAACTGCGATTTTTGTAACGTGACGGTTCTCTTCGGTCACAAGCCCCGCCTGAAGTCAGCACAACAGGTGATTGCAGAACTGGATCGTCTGTATGATGCGGGTTGGCGCAGTAATATCTTTTTTGTGGACGACAATTTTATCGGAAACAAGCGCTACTTAAAAACGCGACTGTTGCCGGCGCTGATCGAATGGCGCCAAGACAAGAAGGGGTGTGTATTTTTCACAGAAGCGTCGATAAATCTGGCCGACGATGCCGATCTTCTGGACCTGATGGTCAAGGCAGGTTTCGATTCGGTTTTCATTGGAATCGAATCGCCGAATGATGCCAGCCTGACCGAATGTCAAAAAATTCAAAACAAGAACCGGGACCTCATTAATGATGTAAAAATTATACAACGCGCCGGTTTGCAGGTTCAGGGGGGCTTTATTGTCGGCTTTGACAGCGATACGACGTCAACCTTCCAGCAAATGATTGATTTTATCCAAAATAGCGGCATTGTGACCGCAATGGTGGGGCTACTGCAGGCACCACCGGGAACCAGGCTATTTGATCGTCTGAAGAAAGATAACCTTTTGCTGGGCATGAAGATCTCAGGCGACAATGTGGATGGAACCACCAACATTAACCCCAAGATGGGAATTGATCAATTAATGAACGGCTACCGGGTCATCATGGGACATATCTATTCGCCCCGGCACTATTATCGGCGTGTAAAAGTATTTCTCAAAGAATTTGGCAATTCCAAGGTGGACACACCGATAGATCTGCAACGATTTCTTGCGTTTTTCCGTTCCGGGGTTCGACTGGGAATTGTGGGCAAGGAACGTTTCCATTTCTGGTATTTAATGACCTGGACACTGGTGCGCAAACCCAGGCTGCTTCCCCTGGCCGTCACCCTTGCCATATACGGCCATCACTTCCGGAGGATATGCGAGACACATATTCTTTGAGCCGGGTAGCAAATGATCCTTTGAAACCGGCAGACATTTGTCTCGAACAGGGAGGGAGTTATTATGAATAATTTTTTTGAATATCTTGAAGGCCACGGGATCAAAGATATCAAAAAGTTGACCGGTTTTGTCCATAAGTTTCTCCAAGATCCATCAATGTTTTTCGATTTAACTGCGTCTGAAAGAGATGGAATGGAAAAAAAATTAGATGAGGCCTTGGCATTCTTCAAAATTGAAAAAAGCTAAACCTGCCCGGCTCAGAATTCAAGGGGCAGGATAGGCCTGAGAGATTTGTTTCGGCAAAGATTACCAAAATGATTCGCAAGCGCCCGTGTGTAAGGT